>JAHDHG010000166.1 GCA_020631435.1 Bacteriovoracaceae bacterium
ATGTTGGGGTTGTTTTCAGCAGGTTCGCTGAGGAGGTTTCGGTGGATTTGGGTCAGCAGGTTCGCTGAGGAGGTTTCGGTGGATTTGGGGTTGTTTTCAGCAGGTTCGCTGAGGAGGTTTCGGTGGATTTGGGTGAGGAGGTTTCGGTGGATTTGGGTCGAATGGGGTGGCTGATGGGGCTCGAACCCACGACAAACGGAATCACAATCCGCTGCTCTACCAACTGAACTACAGCCACCATTGATAAATTTGATGCTATAAAAGTAATAATCTTGAGCACATAAGTCAACGACCTAAAATTTAACACTCTGCATGTTTAAGCCTATAATTTATAAAAAAGGACATAATTATGAAGTTTCTAATTTTATTTTTTATCTCAAGCTTAGCTCTATCTTCAAATGTAGGCATGTCATCAATGCCTTTGACTGAATATAAAAATTCTTTTTCTACTGAGATTTTCACTAATATTAATGAAAATTATTCAGACCCAGGAATCCAACTTCAATATCTTTACTCTGCAACCAAGAAAATTGGATTTGATGGAGGATTAAGAATTAGCAAAGAAGATCGAATTGGATTATTTGTAGCTGGAAGCTATGTCTTTTTTAAAGATTATAATAATCAACCAAGACTTTCTCTCAGAGGTTTTTTTGAAAGAGATAGAATCAATTCTCTTGATCTAAATAGCTTTGGGGCATCACCGACTATCTCAAAAGGATTGAACTTTTTTGGAGTTCATACTTATCCTTATGCTGCTTTACCTACTAAATTAGTAATCATAGAAAATAGTGATGATTTAGAGTTTGCAAGTTCTCTGTCATTAGGGGTCGCTACTAAAATTCCATTTGAGCAGATGAAAGATTTTGTTGCGATAGTTGAAGGTAATATCAATTTGAAAAACACATCAAACAATCTGAGCCTTGGATTATCAATGAATTTTTAATATATTGATCCCCTTAACCTCAGAGTGATTTACATATTTAGAAAAATACTCTTTAAAATCTGAATCAGCTACTTTTCCAAGACCGCTAGAGGCATGTCTTAAAAAAGTACCTTTTGAATTTCGGATAAGAATTCCTTGATGAGAAATATGTAGTCTCGTTCCTATGGCATTAGTTAAATTCCAAGATGGTCTTACTACATTTATAATTGATCCATTAGGAATTTTATTGATGAAACTATTCTCGATCACTTCATCTATGGTTATATAATCAATCGTAGATTTTTCAGAACTCACCTTTTGACTCAGAGATCTTAAATTTTTTAATTTAATTAACATTTCAGTATGAGATATATCAAAACCTTGTATACGATTTTCTCCCATTTTTTTATACCAATTAGGCTTATTAATCGTTGTTGTTTTAGTTTTGTAATTCGGAGACAATTCGCTTGTAATATCTTTTAAAATATTCTTATTATCGTCTATCCAATCAAGACTTATAAAATGATTTCTATTCAAAAAACTTGGAGATGAGTTATATCTTATATCATTAATTTTAGCTTTAAATTCATTCTCAGATTCGGATAAGGCCAAAGCTAAAATAGTTTCAACATAAGTAGTACAATCAAAAGCATCAAATCTAAATAGTGGATCTTGATCAAATTCTCCAAGACTCCCCTCTCCTAAAGGATCTGCTTGATAAGGAATATTTAAAAATATTTTAGAAAATTCTTGAATTCTTTCGGTGCTAGAAAAAAGAGACATTGAAATAAAAACTATTACCAAAGCTTTCATAGGCTTTTGATAGCAGAAAACTAAATTTTAGTAAATTTAATATTCTCTTCTTACTTCTAATCTGTAAGATTTATCAGATGGGTGAAAACAAAGAAAAGAATCAGTGTCATATGCAAGGTGAGCCAACTTTTCGGCATCTATTCGATCTTTGAATTTTAGATCAATTGAATATCTCTTAAAGTCTTCACAGGCTCCATTTCTTTGACACGAATAAGAGAGATTCACTCCTGGTTCAGACTCTAACTCTTTAGACGCTACACCTCTAAATTGGCTTGTTCTAAGCTTAGATTCAGAAGCTGAACTTGATTTATGTATTTCAAGCTTTGCAAAAGAGGATGAGATAGAGAAAACTTTCCCACACTCAAAGTCTGGTTCTACTATTTTAGATGCTATTTCCCTTGAGGGCTTCAAAGTACTACATGAGGACAAAATTGTAATAAGTAATAGAAATCTCATAAAAATATCTTAGCAAACTCTGAATTTTATTCCTCGACCTGTAAAATATACCATTTTTACCTTTAATAATTTCGCTTTGCGAAAATTTGAGTATATATAGTGCCTGAAAAGGATTGGTTATGAAAAGTTTATTAATTTTATTAGCACTATTCTCACTTAATAATTTCTCTCAAGATAGCTATAAAAGCTCTATCTGTGAAAAAATAGGACTGAGCCACGTAAGACTTCCTGAAAACAAGGATTTTGATTCTCAGCTATTTTTAAAAACCAATAAAGGATTTCAGAAATTTGAACATGAGTCTCAATACTCAAATTTTACAAAAATATCAGAAGGAAAATATGAAATTTATAATTCAACTTTTGGAGAATATTCTTCTGTAAATACATGTGAACTAAATCTTAGAAACTACCTTGAAATATATAATTCAACTACTAAGAATTATTCTTTATACAAAGTAACTAGAAAGATTGGGAAGATAATTTTATCTCAAGTTACCTTCAAAAAGAAAACACTAGATAAAATTAAAGCAAATTATAAGGAAAGTTACTTGCCAATCTTTTCTAGAAATATTTATCAACTAGATAACTCTAATATGTCTAAAAAAGATTCTTTAAGACTCATTAAAAACAGTACAACTCATGAGAAAATAGTAATGAGTTTGATTACTTGGTATTAATTAATAACATTACCGCAAACTAAGCTTTCTCTGGCCTCATTTAACTGAACATATTTCGGTTTAAGCCTATCAAGTTCAACTCTTAACTTTGAAGTTAGTGAAATAGATGGAGTATGATGATGCCACGGACTCCAAATTGAATGATCTAATATCTTCATTTCACTAGATGAATCACACATATAGGTATAATCCTTATGTTCCGTTTTTGAAGTTAAAAAGCTCATCGTTTTGCAATAATATTGAGTAGACTTCAGTAACAAACTAGCATTTCTATATTCTTTTAAAGTCCCTTGAATACTCATGCATTGCTTTCCTAAAGTATCCTTTTTTTCATATTCCTTAGAGATTAATTTTTTATTAAAAACTTCAGCAAAATCCAACCCTCTTTCAGCTTTATAAAGTAGCCAGTAGTAAGCTGATCTTTTACCAGAAAATAAAGAATTAATAAGATTACTTTCCATTACATAAGTTTCAGATAAATCAATACTGGCACTATCAACTGAGAGTGTATTGATGAGTTTAATCTTTTCTTTTGCAAGAGTTAGGTAATATTGATTAATAGAAAACTCATTTTTGAGCGAATTATATTCTGAGAAATCTAAAGAAGGATCTTCTAAAGAATTTTTAGATAACTCTTCCAAGAATGATATCGCTTTATCTAAAGATTCGAACTCACACTGAGCTCCATCATCATTAATTCTCTCAACTAGTGCTTCAATTTCCTCAATCAACATTTCTGTTTTGATTGACTCTAACTCATCAGCATCTTCTAAAAATTTATGTTGATAATGCTCTAAAAATGTTTTCAACCTTAAGAGTCTTGAACTACCTCCAGTCTCATTAGACATATACTTATTAATTAATTTACAAGCAAATTCATCCGGCTTCGGTCTTCTTTTAGGAGGAATTCTTCTTCCTAACGGACTAGATCTATTTGTCTTGATTCTATTATCTTCGTCAAATAACTCATCACAATTCTCTTCACAATGTTGATCATCCAAATCATCATCATCTCCAATCGTAAGAATTTTTGTAATTTCAGGTCTGATATCATTATTAATCTGAACAATTTCATTCTTAACTAAAGTTTCAACAATTGGATTGTTTAACAACTTCACATAAAGATCTTGAGACTTCTTATTTAACTCTGTTGCTCTTGTTTTGAAATACTCACTATCATTCTCAAGAGCTCTTTCTATCTCATAAATGTTTTCGCCTAGGTCATACAAAAGACAACTTGATTGAATAAAATTCTCTCTATTTGAGAGCTTATGCATAGCATATGATGCTTTTCTGTTATAGCCAATTTTAGCGACATCTTCGACTATACTTCCTACTAGCTTAACTGCTCCAGCATAAGGTGCGATGCTTGCAGAAGAAGCCAAAATCAAAGGAGATAACTCATTAAAAACCGACACAATATTAAGAAATAAATTGCTAGAATGATAAGCACTTGAACATGCATCATTTACATTTTTGTTTTTATAGATATTTACAAGGTTCATAATAGAGCCTAGCGAGTTTTGAACAACTGGCTTTTGCTCTTCTAAAATATTTTGAAAAACCCCAGATTCTAGTCCATCTTTTTTATTCTTATCAAGCATTCCTGCTAACTGTGTAATCGAAGAGGTT
>JAHDHG010000167.1 GCA_020631435.1 Bacteriovoracaceae bacterium
CCTACTAGTGATAATTCCTTGGTATTAAAAAAGTCTAATAAGGAATGAAACTCAGATTTGAATTTATCAATATTTAGATCACCAATTAAAATTTGGTTATTACTATTTTGACTATCTGCCAAAAGTTCAATTTGCTCTAATTGTGACCTTCTAATCTCTTCAGAAATAGAATCCATATGAGTGACAATAACATCTAAGTCATGCCCTTGATCAGTCTCGATCCTTGCTAGAATTGCAGCTATAGAAGATAAGCAGTCAGAACCCTTACAAGAGTTAAAATAAACAAGCTCTTTATATTTAATTGGTCTTTTAGAAAATAATATCAAACCATGAGTAGTGATATTTTTTGTACTCAGAAAACTAAATAGATGTTTCTTTCGATTTCTGGTTGGAGCTCCGGTATGATATGGATAGATTTTCGAGAGTTCTTTAATTAATTTCTTATGCACACCTTTCTTAAATGCTTCTTGAATACCAATAACATCGTGATCCTTTTCTTTTATAAATTTTATAATTTCACCTGCTCTTTGATTGGGACTTGCTTTCCCTATGGGAAATGGGAGTGAAAAAATATTATAAGAGAGAAGTTTTATCTCACTGAAAACTAAAGAAGAGAAAATTAATGTGATAGCAGCAAATTTCATATCAATATTATAAGGTTATTGAAAAAATAAGGATCGGTAACGAAAAAAATGCTAATTATTGAGCAGAGATAAAGTCACAGAGCTTAGAGATCTTTTCTCTGGTTTTATCGGCCAATTCATTGAATCTTGGTGAATTTTCATCAGTAATATCGAAGTACTCTAATGATCTATAAAAGTTTACTATATCATTTAAATCTGACTTTATTTCTTCAGTTTTTCCGTTAAGATCATAGATTTTTTGCTCAAAATCTTCTCGTTGAATTTCAAGTTGGATTCCAATGTAATATCTAATCTGATCTTCTTTTAGGCCAAATGGGATTAGTAACAATCGATTTAAGAACTTTTCACCATTTTTCTTGTAGTTAATAAGGTCAGCATAACATGGTCTTCTGGCATAAATTCTGCTTCTTATTTCTTTAGTTACAGATCTATCAGTTTCCGCACCTTGCAAGAATCTACAGTTCTTAAAGATTATTTCCTCGTAAGGATATAATGATTCTTTTACAAAAGTAGGATTAATGTAGACAAGGATTTGATCTTCTTGTTTTAAATCAGCAACTGTAAAGCTTTTGCCAAAGTTCTCACCAGTTGTCTTGAGAGCGTCTAATAAAATTTTCACATTTCTATCTTAACTCTTTTGTAGAATTATTCAATTTATTATCTAGGAACTGTAAAGAAGGGATATTGATTAGATTTCTGGATTCTTGGATGGCAAGGTTATTCTGTAGTCCTGAAATCCATGTCTGATGCTTGGCATCAACTGTAAGCTCTTGGATAAACTGATTCAGGTAAGATTTATTTTGCTTACAATATGATTTACTCACACTTAAAAGTACAAGTTTGGCTCCAATTTGATCAATCGTATCCTTTAAAGAAAATGCAGACATATTACAGCCTAGGTAAGCAAACTGAAGATTATAAAAAGAACAAAGAATTGCTGAAATGAGCGCAGGTATTTCTCTAAATTCATATTCAGGCGTTGCAATAATAACATTGATATCTCTATTTGATTTAATTTGATATCTTTTAAACAAAACTAGTCCTAAGTGAAATTTAATAATTGAATTTATCGCATGTTCCATTCCAACTGAAATGTGTCCTGAAGCAACTTGTATTCCTATTTCATTTAGCAATGGAAGGATTAAATTAAGAACAAACTCTCTTGGGTTTAAGCTACCATGAGCTTTCTCTAGCTCATGAGATATAATATCGAGTTTATAATGGGTTAGTGCCATTATTAAATTCTGAAGAGTTTGATTAATATCAATAGCTTCAATTTCTACTTGTTGAGGATTATTTAAAGCTATGTTTTGTTCAGAAAAATATTTAACGTGCAATTCGTCTAAATCATTGCACTCTAAAACTGCGATATCAGAAACATTGTTTCCTAGGGAGCATAAATCATGAATTTTTTTTAAACGATCGATATCATCTTGAGTATAAAGTCTTCTTTTATTTTTATCTCTAGAAGGCGTAATGGCCTGATATCTTTTTTCCCATGCTCTAATAGTATGTGAGTTAATGCCTGTGATTTGAGAGACAAATTGAATGGAAAATGTTTGTTTCATTAATCTAGTGTAGCATAATTAAGCTTTTGTTGATGTTTTGTCTAGGATTTGTATAATATTGTAAAAAGTAGCCTATTAATTGAATAATCTCTTTGATTTGTGCTGTGAGTCAGATGTGTTGAAATTTCTTTTATTGCTTATTTCTTGTATCTCTTTTTGTCAGCCAATAGACGATTTTTCAACTAAATTTAGAAGTGAATATCTAAACTATAAATTTCATAATCTTAATTACCCTATAGAGACGAAAGTCATTTATTTTCAAAACGAAAAAATTTACTTCTATAAGAATAGAATAGATCGATCTGAGAAGAATTTTTCTGATGAAAAAGAGTTAAACCAAATGAATGGTTTCAACCTTAAAGAAAGTTATTGTTTCAAATTGATTACTAACGAGGAAGCATTGAGATCATCTTTCAGGCGAGAATATTTAATTAATAGTAGAGATATTAAGAATTTGATCTGTTTCTATATAAACGATCATGGAAAATTTCACATAGAGCTAGATTTTGAAAAGGATTTATATTCGAAGGTTTTTCAAGTCAAAGTGAAACTCACTGATACTGAAAATAATTCTACACTTGGAAGATTTAAATTGGACCTTGGGGACTCAAGTTATCTAGGACTGGATTCAGGATCAGATGGGTTAACTCATGATTTATTTTCTAAGGATGACTATAATTTTTCATGGAATCAGGTCACTTCGATTTTATCTGGAGAGATCTTTCCCACAATTAAAACATTCATGAATGAGTACTCTGATTATTATTTCGGAGTTAGATTTAATAGAGTGCTTAAATAGCAATTGTTACTAGTTTAACCTTGCTTTTTTGCCTATCTGAACACAACGCAGTATAAAGGTCTAAAAGGGTATATATGGCAACGATTTTAAATAAAACTAATCAATTTCCTGAGAATATGAAATGTGCTCATGAGCTCATTATTAAAGCTAAAAATGGAGAAAAAGGTAATTCAAAAGGTGACACTTATGCTCTTCCAGCTTTTAACGTCACCACTTATCAAGGCATAGAAGCTGCGATAGAAGCTTTTGAAACGCTTGGTTCTTCAGGTTTGATTGCATTCTCTAATTCTGCTTGTAAGCATTTTGGAAAAGGTGATGCGCTTGAAGGACTAGAATATATTCATGAACATGTGAAGTTTAGAGCATCCAAATCTTCTGTTCCTATCGCAACTCATTTAGATCATGGTGATAATATCGGTGAGCATGGAAGAAAAGTTATTAGAAAGGCCATCGAAACTTTGACTTCTGTTATGGCAGATAATTCAACTGATCATGCTAATAAATGTGCCACATCTTTAGATGTTAATATTGAAGCAACGAAAGAAGTTGTTGATCTTGCTCATCCTAAAGGGATAAGTGTTGAAGGTGAACTAGGTGTTTTAGCAGGAGAAGAAGATGAAGATACTAAAAGCGAAATTAGTACTTATACTGATCCTGAAGAGTTAAAAAGATTTTTACATGAAACTGGAGTTTTAATGCTTGCTCCTACTATAGGAACAATGCATGGGCCTAATAAGGGAAAGCCAGGACATAAAGTAAAGCTTAACCTTGAGCTTGCTCATGATTGCTTAGAAATAGCTAATAGTATTAACCCTGATATCATCTTCGTTGCTCATGGTGCTTCAACCCTTTATCAAAATGTTGTAGATCATGCTTTAACTAGCATGAAAGGCTTAGGGATAAACGAAAAAGAAATTGAGACCTGGAAGAATTTCGTTGGTACTGATTGGGAGCAAATTAAAGGATTAATCCAAAATGGATTTTGTAAAATTAATACTGATACAGAAAACAGACAAACTTATCTTTCAGCTCTTTTAGGTGCCGTAAACTCTAATGCTTCTAAGGTTGATATCAGATATTACGAGAAGATAACTTATAAAGCATTAGTTGATTCGTATATTCAAAAATTGATTATGGCCGGAAATTACGGTGTATGGCATGAGCCTAAAATTGATGTAAAGAATTTTAAATTTGATTTAACTTTATGATTGATTTGTCTGAATTTAACATTTATCCGTCTCAAGAAAAGAAGAAAGTACTTCTTGGAATGAGTGGAGGAGTTGATTCAGCAGTTGCTGCGATTATCCTTAAGGCTCAGGGGCATGATGTTACTGCAGGCTTTATGAAGAATTGGAATGAAATCGATGAAAACGGAAATTGTAGCTCAGATGCTGATTATAAGGATGTCATTTCAGTTTGTGAGCAATTAGATATTCCTTATTACGCTTTTGATTTTTCTAAAGAATA
>JAHDHG010000168.1 GCA_020631435.1 Bacteriovoracaceae bacterium
GTAGAGCTCAGGAATATATTGATCTTGCAGCTAATGCAATTGCTTCTGGAACTGTAGACGTTGTAGAAGAAGATGAAGAAGAAGAAGGAATTGTTTCAGCTTCTGCTATACCTGGAAGACATAGCTTTATTAGAGGAGAAGGTGGATCTTCTGATCAAGGTGTTGATGGTGAAGGTGGGAATAGTGAAAAGTTCTCTGAAGCAGAAAGAAGATTAAGAGAAGAGTTAGCAGCATTTAAGTTAAAGTAATTAAACCAATTAAGGTGAAAAATAATGAGTAAAAAAGTTTACGAGCTCGCAAAAGAATTAGATCTAAGCTCTATTGAATTAGTAGAGAAGATTAGAGGTATGGGGATTAATGTCAGAAACCATATGGTTAAATTATCTGATGAAGACCTTACTACAATTCTTAATAATTTAAACTCAGCTAAAGAAGATGCAGCAGCGAAGAAAGTTACGAAGAAGAAAAAAGTTGTGAGAAAAAAATCAGTTAAAAAGAAAATAGTAAAAGCAAAAGATGATGCTAGTTCTGAAGAAAAAACTGAAAAAAAGGTAACTGTTAGAAGAAAGACTGTAAGAAGAAGAGCTGGTGCTCCAGTTGAAGAGCCTGCTCCAACACCAACTGTACCTATTCAAAGTTCAGAATCTCCTGTCGAGCCTACAGCAGTTATGGAAGTAAAGCCACAGATAGAGACAATAGATGACACCCCTAAAGGTCTTCAAGTTATTTCAAAACCAACTGTCGTTAGAAAAGCTGAGCCAACTAAAACTTCAGCACCTGAGGAAAAGAAAAAAGAAATTTATAAAGAGAAAGTCCATAAATTTACTCCTATCTATGTTCCTAAGCCTGGCGAGGTACAAAAGAAAGAAGAGAAAAAAGATTTCAAAAAATTTAATAATGCTCCTGTTACAACAACTTCAACAGCCAGAGGTAAAAGTAATAAGAGAATCGGTGACTTAGCTGCGATTGTTTCTAAAAGAGGTGGAGCAGATAAATCAAAAGATATCCATCAAATAAGAGCAGAAGAAGGCGCAAAGCTTGCTTCGAATGTTGTTGGAAATACAGTTTATATTCCAGCAAGAAAGAAAAAAGTTTTTATTGGAGAAACAAAAAGTACTCTTATTACTGAAGTTAAGGACTCTAAAAGAGTTGTCAGAATTCATGATGTTGTGACTGCCATAGATTTATCAGGGAAACTTAGTCAGAAATTTAAAAATTTTGCTAATAAATGTTTAGACATGAATTTATTAGTTAAAGAAGATGACTATATAGGAGTTCAACTAGCTACAGAGATTGCTGCTCTATATAATTATAAGGTTGAAAATGTTGCTTTTGATGAAGCAGCGGCATTAGGAAAAACTGAAGATAAAAAGAAATCAGATGCTCCTCCGAGAAATCCAATTATTACAATCATGGGACATGTTGATCACGGTAAAACAACTTTATTAGATACTATAAGAAAAGAGAAAGTAGCTGATGGAGAAGCTGGAGGAATAACTCAGCATATTGGTGCTTATTCTGTAAAAGTTAAAGACTCCACTCTTACTTTTCTAGATACACCGGGTCACGCAGCTTTTGCTTCGATGAGACAAAGAGGAGCAGATGTAACAGATATTGTTGTATTAGTTGTTGCGGCAGATGATGGAGTGATGCCTCAAACAAAAGAGTCTATTAAGTTTATCCAAAAATCTAATAAAACTTTGATTGTTGCTGTTAACAAGATGGATAAAGAGGGAGCCAACCCAGAAAGAATTAAACAAGAGTTAATGGAATTTAGTATTACCCCTGAAGAATGGGGAGGGGAAACTCAATTTATTAATATTTCTGCCTTAAAAGGTGAAGGAATTGATGAGCTCTTAGAAGCTATTCAATTACAAGCTGAAATGATGGAGCTAACTGCTGAGTCTAAAGGAAAAGCTGAAGGTATAATTATTGAGTCTAAAGTTGAAACAGGACGTGGTCCTGTTTGTACGGTTTTAATTCAAAGTGGAACATTGAAAAAAGGTGACGCAGTTGTAGTTGGAGAGTTTTGTGGTAGAGCGAGAAGTTTAATGGATCATAGTGGAAAAATGCTCCAAAGTGCAGGACCTGCAACTCCAGTTCAAATCTTTGGATTGGATGGTACTCCTTCTCCTGGAGAGACTTTAAACTCAGTTAAAAATGAAAGAGAAGCTAAAAAGATTGTTGATAATAGAGTAAGTGATAGAAAAGCTTTAGAAGCAGCGTCTAAGAAGAAAATGAGTCTTGAGGATTTCTTTGGTACAGGTCCTGCTGGTGAAGAAAAGAAAGTGATGAAGCTTATTATTAGAGCAGATGTATTAGGATCTTTTGAAGCAATTAAAAATTCTTTAGAAGCTCTTGGTAATGATGAAGTAGGAGTTGAAGTTGTTGGTGGTGGTGCTGGAGCAATTACAGATAGTGATGTAAATTTCGCTGATTCAGTAGAAGGTTATATTATTGGTTTTAATATGAGACCTGTGACGTCAGCTAGAAAGTTATCTGAGCAAAAAGGAATAGATGTTAAAACATATTCAATTATTTATGAACTTCTTGATGAAGTGAAGCTCGCCCTTGAAGGTATGTTAGAGCCAGAGAGAATTGAGGTTTATATTGGTAGAGCAAAAGTGAAAGAAACATTTAATATTCCTAAAGTTGGAAAGATTGCAGGTTCAGAAGTTATAGATGGAAAAATTGCTAGAGGATGCCATATCAGACTTCTTAGAGAAGAAAAAATTATGTTTGATGGTAAGCTTTCAACTCTTAAGAGATTTAAAGATGAAGTAAAAGAAGTCAAAAATGGCCTAGAATGTGGTATCGCACTTGAAGGTTGTGAAGATGTAATGATCGGAGATTTATTCGAAGCTTATATGCTTGAAGAAAAGAAAAGATCACTTGAAGAGGTTAGAGCTTAATGCCCAAGGTAAGTTTTTCAAAACAAAAGTTCGAAGAAAGAATTTTAAATGAATTAAATTTCTTACTTCGAACTAAAATGACTGATCCTAGAGTTCAATTTGTTTCCTTAACTAAAGTCATGCTCAATAAAGATTATTCTGTCGCGACAATTTCTTGGGATACTTTCAATGCCACTAAAAGAGGAGACTCAAAAGAAGCCATTCTTAATATGAAAGGAAAGCTTAGATCAGAACTTGCTAAGAATTTAAAGCTTAGGCATACACCTGAATTAAAATTTATCTATGATTCTCAATTTGAGGATGCAAATAAAATTACGAGTTTAATTAACTCTGAAAATGAATAAAGATTTCAAGCCTACAATTTATAAATTTTATAAACCACCAGAGATGACTTCTTATGATTTAATAAGAATCTTAAAGAGAAATTATCTTAAGGGACAAAAAAAAATAGGACATTTCGGAACTCTTGATCCTTTTGCTGAAGGGCTACTTTTGATAGGAGTAAACGGTGCTTCTAGACTAAATGATTATATTCATAATCTTTTGGATAAAACTTATATGGCCACTGGAATCTTAGGAAAGGAAACTCCTTCTGGAGATCTCACTACAGAAATTTCAAATACAGATAATAGTGAATATTTAAGAAATGAAATCTCAAGTTTTTCGAAAGAGTTTATTGAAGAAAAACTAATTGAGAGATTTCTTGGTGAATATTGGCAAGAGCCTCATCCTTTCAGTGCTTCTAAGTTTCAAGGAAAAAAACTTTATGAGTATGCGAGAGAAGGGATAGAGATAAAAAAAGAGCCGAAGAAAAGATATATTCATGAAATCAAAGTTTTAGGTTATGAATATCCAAAATTAAAAATTAAGTTTAGGGTCTCATCTGGAACTTTTATCAGAACTTTGTTTTCTGACTGTGCAAGATATTTAGGAACTTTGGGAGTTTTAGAAAAGCTTCATCGCTCTGCGATTGGAGAGGAGTCAATTGATCAACATTCAGTAGAAGAAATGATATTAGATGCTCATAAAGTTGGCCTTGATCATATTCTTCCATTTAAGAAAGTAGAATTATCTGATGAGCAGATTTTGAGAATCAAGAATGGAAATCCTGTAGATATTGGCCTAAATGATGATTTTAGAGTTTGGATGATTCATAATTCTGAAATCTGTGGCCTTGGGGCAATAGAAATGGGTAAAATTAAGCCAATAATCAACTTCTGATGGATACCAATTTGGGCCTAAATCTTGTATAATTAAGAAAATTATTCGGAGAAAAACGATGTCAACAAGTTTTATTGCTTTAGGGATTGCTTCCATTTTAGTTATTGGGTTAGTAGTGGGCCTTGGATTTATGAGTCTTGGATTTGGTGTTCTTGATAAGCTATTTGGGAATGCTAAGTTAAATATTTTAAAAGCTGATGAATATGACCATGGATTTGCTTTTTCATTTTTGTGGAATGCTGCTAAATCTCCAGCTCAAATTGATACTTTAAAAGTAGATCTCTTCAATCCTTTTGGTTCTCCAAAGCAAGTTAATGTGACT
>JAHDHG010000019.1 GCA_020631435.1 Bacteriovoracaceae bacterium
GAAAGAAAAAGGATCTTCATTTAGAAGACTTTAGATCGGATAATGGCAAAGAGTTCGAAGTTGAAGATACTTCAATATCAATTGAAGAAAAAATGGTTTTAGATTCTGATAGAGAATTAATTCTTAAATGTTTGGAAAACTTAAATTACAGACAAAGAGAAGCGATCAGTTTGAGAATCTACTCTGAGGAAAGTTATGATAATATTGCTGAGGTTTTAAACATTTCACCTTCAGCAACAAAGTCATTAATAAATAGAGCTAAAAATGCTCTTGTTAGTTGTGTAAAGAAATGTATTAAGGAAGGAGAAGAACATGAGTAAAGATTTTTTTGATGGTTTAAATTCAAAACTTTCACATGAACCTTCTAAAGACTTTGATAAAAAATTCTGGGCGGAGTTTAATGGCGAGTTTAATAAAAAACCAAGAAAGCTTTCTTTATTTGCAAAGCTTGTCCCTGTAAGTGCACTTGCTATTTTGTTGGTTGTAATAGGAGTCAATTTAACTGGTCCAGGAGCTAATCAGACAGCCAAAATTAAAAATCCAGAGCTTTTGCAAAACTTGGATCTATTGATGCATATAGATGATGAAGTTTTTGATTTAGCTCAAGAGGATTGGGAAGCATTAATGGAGGAAGAAAAATCATGAAATTGCTTATATTTTTAATGTTTTTTTGTTCTCTTTCATTTGCCAATGAAATGACTATCGAAGAATTTGCTAACCTGAGAGGGTTAAACCCTGATGAGAAAGAGATTCTAGAGAAAAAATTTAGAGAATATCAGGATCTTCCATCCAATGATAAAGAAAGAGTGCATCGAAAATTTAAAAAGTGGAAAGATATGCCAATCGAAAAGCAAAATATGATTCGTGAAATGTACTCTAACCCTGAAAAGAGACAAAGATTTAGAAAAAGACTAAGAAGAAGACGGCAAAAAAATTAATATTTATTTATTTATCTTTGGAATAGTTCAATTAATCCAACGACATAACACAACGAGCAATTTTTTATTTTCTATTATTAATTAATCAAATTACTGCTAATCTGATTTAGCAGATGAAAATTATTAATTTATTATTACTTTTAATTATTTCAAATTCACTTCTGGCGGTTGAGTTGATCGTCAATAAAGATTGTCATCCTGAATTAACGAGTAGTTGTCCTCTTTATGAAGCAATGCCAAATGAAAAGAAAGACACTTTTATCATTAGTTTTTTAATTCTTAAAAATTACTATGAACACATATTAAATGGATTGATTATTGAAAATCCTGATGAAATAAAAATTTATAAGTCAGATGGATCTTTAAGTGAAATACAAAATAAATACAATCTTAAATTCAAAGTAAATCTAAATGATATGATAATTTATCCATTAAATGATCTATCTCCCGATACCGTTTCGAATTTATTTATTTTTAATCTTCAAAAATTAAAAACAAGGTTTCATTCAAATAAGATCCTTGATTTTAAAAAAAAATATTTTGATTCAAGAAAGTATAATAGTTTTAAGTTTTCTTATGAAAGAGAATATTTGCAACTATCAGATTGGAAATCATTGTTTCATCCTCCTTTAAGAAAAAATGTGATATCTTTTAAGGAAAAATCATTTAAAGTAACCCCTTCTTTAACTTTTGAAACTGAATTAGATAAGCTTACTTCGTCCAATTTAACTTTTAATAATGAGTTGGAATTATTAATTAATAATGTCTCCTATCATAGAAAAATAAAACTAATTAAAGAAGCAAAAGAGTTTGTTTTTTTAGCAGTAATGTCGTTGGATCCAAGTGGAGAAAGTAAAAAAATACTACAGGCTCTTACAAAGAAAGCTAAAGAAGGTGTAAAAGTTTATGTTGTACTTGAAAGATTCTGGAATAAATTACTTTTTAGAAAATCTTTAAAGATATTAAAAGAAGCTGGTGTAAAGATAGGGCTTTCAAAAGATCTAATAAAATTAGGTGAAGAACAAGCTTTGTTTCATTCTAAGTATTTAGTAGTTGATGGAGACCAATCTATTAGTGGGGGACAGAATCTTGTAGATCGAAGTCATCTATCTACAGGATATAATCATTATAATAAAGATATTGATTTGTATTCTAAGGGGCCTCTTGCAAGTCAAATGAGTCTAGATTTTCTCAAACTTTGGAGAAGGTTCTCTGATGAAGTAATTGAAAAATCAATATTTGATAAAATATTAAATAAAGTGAAAATCTATAAAGATAAAAATGTAATTGGTACTAAAAACTTATTGGAGAACAAGCAACAAAAAGGAATTTGCAGATTTTTATCTCAAGGTCCTCATTCAGATAAATATATGTTGAGCAAGGTTTTTTATAAAATTTTCAACAATGCAAACAAAAATATTATCTATACGAGCCAGCATATAAGTTATAAAAATTCTAATAAAGATTGGAATAGTAATCTCCATCACTTGTTATTTGATAAATCAAGAGATGGTGTCATGATTGATTTAATATCTAATGGAATAGATGGAGGAGTTCTAAAGCAAAATACATCATCTAAATCTGGATTAAATAAGAAGGTCATTGAAAAGCTAAATAAGACTACAGGATATCTTAATACTGCTTTTAGAAGAAAAAAGTTGAAAATGATAAGTGAGCACGAGAACTATGAAGTATGGCAACATTTTCAATATATTCATTCTAAAGTTGCTTTAATTGATAATAGTATCAGTGTTATTAGCAGTTTTAATTTTGAGAATTACTCTGCAGAACACAGCTATGAGACAGCTGTAATATGTCATGATGAAGATATTGCAAAGAGTCTACATCTAGATCTATACGTTGATAGGGTGAACTCTACGCCTATTCGATAGAAATTACATGTTTTGAACCGATTATTGGCCATATTTCTTTTGATCAAGTAAAAAGTGACGTGTCAGAAAAAAGTCTTTATTTTTCCTCTTTGGGGTGCTCGAAAAACCTAGTTGATTCACAGGTAATGCTTGGACATTTAAATATTGATGGCTACCAAGTTGTTACTTCTCCAAAAGATGCAGAAGTTATCATCGTTAATACCTGCTCATTTGTTTCTGCTGCTAAAGAAGAATCTATTAATACTGTATTAGATCTAGCTGATTATAAGGATCCCCAAAATGGAAAATGTGAAGCTTTGGTTATGGCAGGTTGTATGGCCCAAAGATATTCAACTGACTTAGAAGATTCTATGCCAGAAGTTGACCTCTTTATAGGTACTGGTGAATATCATAAAATTACAAGCTTGTTAAAAGCATTTAAAGAAAATAGTTTGGAGAAAAAATCATTTGTTGAAGTTCCTAAATATATTCACACAGATTTAGATCCAAGAATAAATACTTCGCCTGGGTATATGGCTTGGCTTAAAGTGAGTGAGGGATGTAATAGGAATTGTACTTTTTGTATTATTCCAACTCTTAGAGGGAGACTGAGATCTAGGTCTGTAGAGTCCTTGGTTAGCGAGGCCAAGAGACTCGCTGAGAATGGCGTGAAAGAACTTAACTTAATATCACAAGATTTATCAGACTATGGCGTAGAGTTAAATGAAAAGAATGATTTAAAGAATCTTTTAATTGAGCTTGAAAAAATTGAAGGCATCGAATGGATAAGGTTATTTTATCATTACCCGGATGATCTAACAGATGATTTAATTGAAGTGATTGCAAACTCTAAAAAAGTTTGTCCTTATTTAGATATGCCAGTTCAGCATTTTTCAACTCATATTTTAAGAAAGATGAATAGGAAGACTTCTACTGAAGAAATGATGGAGAGGATCGAAACCCTTAAAGAAAAAATCCCAAATGTTTTTCTTAGAACTTCTATTATTGTTGGATTTCCTGGAGAAACTGAGGAAGACTTTGAACTTCTTAAAGAGAAAGTTGAAGAAGTAGGGTTTGATCATTTAGGAGTTTTTAAATATTCAGATGAAGAAGGTACCCCAGCAGTTAATTTAAAAAATAAAATTTCTCAAGATGTTATAGATGAAAGATTTGAAGAACTCTATGCAATTCAAAAAGCTGTTTCTTTTGAGAAAATGCAATCTCATATAGGAAAGAGAATGCAAGTATTGGTGGAAGGATCTCACCCTGAGACAGAGATGCTGATTAAAGCAAGGCATATAGGACAAGCTCCTGATATTGATGGGAATGTACTCATTAATGATGGATTAGCTTATCCGGGAGATATAGTAACTGTTGAGATTACAGATGCTCATGATTATGATCTTGTAGGGCATATTGTTTAATTTTTTTTCGATTTTTGTATAATTTCCAAAATACCTTATATCTTTTTTTTTATTCTCTTAACATTGATGTATGAAAAAAATTATTTTACTTTTATGTCTTTCTTCAGTTTTGTCTTTCTCTAATGATCCAATCCTTCAAGGAGCAGATAAAATTAAAAATTTCTTGGAATCCCGTGACGATATTTCTGGATTAGAAAGAATTCAAGATGAATTAAACTTTGACTCTGAAGTAGATAGTATATTTGCTATTTCTGTTCTTCAAAAAAAATCTGAAGAAATTAGCGGTGATCATGTTTGTAAAATCAAGACTGCAATTGTTATCCATAAAATTGAAGAAGGTAAAAAACAAGCATACGTCAACATGGTTGATTTCTTTGATAATGGTGAATGCGAAGACTTAAACTAATCCCAAAATATTGATTCTTGACTAGTTAACTGACCAAAAAGTCTTTCAACTCCTAATGCAATTCCAGAAGATGATTTCATTGTATTCAAATAAGTTAAGAATCTTTCTGGCCAAGGTAATGAGTAGTTGTAATTTTTCATCTTAATTGATTCAAATTTTTTAAATCTTTCTTTTTGTTCAGGAAGATTGGTGAGCTCTTGGAAGCAATTCGCAATTTCTGTGCCATTAATATAAAACTCGAATCTTTTAGCAATTTTTTTATTATCTTGATCCAGTTCTGCTAAAGCACTTAGAGGAGAGGGAAAATCATTGATTATTAAATAAGGAATTTTGTAAATATGACTTTCAATTTTATTTAAAAAAATAAGAAAAAAGTAATCATCCCAATCGAGTTCTTTTTCGGGGATGGAAATATCTTTTATGTCTTTTTTAATTTTATTAACGAGTTCTTTTTTGTCTAAGAAATCAGTAATTCTAAATGCTAAATATTCCTCAAAAATTTGATCCATAGAGTATTTCTGGATATGTATTTCTTCTTCTAATAAATATGAAATTAAATCCTTACAATCATTTTCAATCGCTTCTATTTTTTCTTGTGATCGATACCATTCAAGCATTAAAAACTGAGACCGGTGTATTGGAGAATGGGGTTCATTTCTAAAGCAATATCCGAGAGAGAAGATATTTTCTAGGTTAGTTCTTGAAAGTACCTCTTTCATGGAGAACTCAGGTGAAGTATGAAGGTATTTATTTTCTACTTTAAATGGGTGAATATGTGGCTCCATACCTGGGTTTTCTACTAGAGGCGGAGTGTCTATTTCTATGAAGTTTTCCCCATAGAAATAATTTCTAACCTTCTGAATAAATATCAGTCTTTTTTCGAATTCTCTCATGAAAATTAGTTTACTGATGAAAGCATAGTATGTAATCATCAATAGCTATAAAAAAGGTGTATATGAACTTAGAGGAAATGATACTTAAGATTCGAGAATTTGCTGCTCAAAATAATTTTGAGCAATATATTATTAACTTTGATGATAGGGAACTTTTATTAATTATTGGTGGTTTGATCTCTATTTTGGGGCTTTTTCTTTTTCTTATTTTAAGAAAATTTCTCAGGAAAAATGTTGTTGAAGATATTTCTGAAGATGAACTTCCAGATGCACTTAAAAATAAAAGTGTTGATGAAGAATCTCTAGAGACCGAGGCGGATGATGAAGAGACCGTAGAAGTTTCTCATCAAGCTCCTTCAAAATCTTGGAGAGACAGACTTTCTTTAGGGTTATCATCAACCAGAGATGGAGTATGGGGAAAACTTGAAAATATATTTAATGCCAAGAAATTAGATGATGATACCTTGGAGCAAATAGAAGAACTTCTTTATTCTGCGGATATGGGGCATGAAATTATTGATGAAATTATTGAATCTTTTAAAAAAGAAATGTCAAAAGAAGATAATGATTTTTCTAATTTCAAATCTTGGACAAAGAATTTCTTAAAAGAAAAACTTGATCCTATTCAAAGTCATGTAGATCATTCTTTATTTGAATTTAAAAAAGATTCAGGTTTGAAAGTCTTTATGATTGTAGGGGTTAATGGAGCAGGGAAAACCACAACGATTGGAAAACTTGCTACTAAATTAAAAAAACAAGGGGCGAACGTTGTTGTAGGTGCTTGTGATACATTTAGGGCCGCTGCTGTAGAACAACTAGAAGTTTGGTGTCAAAGAGCAGATGTTGAAATGATCAAAGCTAAAGAAGGTAATGATCCTAGTGGAGTTGCTTATGATACCTTGGCAAAAGCAAAATCTTTAAATGCGGATTACTGTTTACTTGATACTGCTGGAAGATTACATACCGCTTCTGGTTTAATGGATGAGTTATCAAAGACAAAAAAAGTACTAACTAAGTTAGATGAGAATGCCCCTCATCAAACTTTATTAGTGATAGATTCTATCACCGGGCAAAATGCTCTAAACCAAGCTAAAGAATTCAATAAAGCTTTAAATTTATCTGGATTAGTTTTAACTAAATGTGATGGTTCTTCGAAGGCCGGTAATGCTGTCAGTATGGCATCAGCTTTAAATGTTCCTATTACTTATATTGGTGTAGGAGAAGATGTAGAAGATCTTGAAATTTTTAAAATTGATGAATACCTCGGAGCTTTACTTGGATAAAAAAGTTAGTTTTAAGCTCGCTAATCAAAAAGAGTTTGAAGATGTGGTTATTTTTTCTACAGAGCAGTTCATTAAGAAAACTCAAGAGAATCTAGGGGTATCTAGAGAAGAAGCTGAAAAAAAATCACAGATAAACCGTATTCTTCCTGATGGATATAAAACTCCAAACCATGAAATTTATTTAATTTATAATGAAAACAATTTTAAGATTGGTCATTTCTGGGTGCATTATAAAGGTGAGAGATTAAATGAAGCTTTTGGATATGATATTTATCTGATCCCCGAGTTTAGAAATAAAGGGTATGGAAAACTTCTTTTCTCAGATGTTAAATCTTTTTTTGCTGGAAAAGGAATAGATACTTTAAATATCCATGTATTTTCTGATAATTTGATTGCCAGAAAACTCTATACTTCAGTTGGATTTAAAGAAAAGAGTCTTTATATGTCATTAAAGATTTAAGTGCCTAAATTTATATCTCTTCAAATTGACTAGAATTCTAATATTGAGTACCTTATAAGAAATGAATAAATCTAAAGAATTTGACATTATGGGTCATAAAGTTCGGCTTAAAACTGAATATAAAGAAAGTGAAATCGCTGAGAAAGTGATTGATCATTTCAATAAAGAAATCATAAATATAAACTCAATGAATTCTGGCCTAGAACCAAATAAGAAAATTTTGCTAGCTGCTCTTAAGATTACTGGAGATTATGTTGATCTTAAAAATAAATGTAAAGAGCAGATGACGTCTTTTGAAGATTCAATCAATGATGCTTTGAATCTGATGGAGCAGTTTAATTTTGTTGATCCTAATAACTCAACAATTAATTAGTTCTTAAATAATTCTTTCGATTTTTAAAATAGGATAAGCTTTGAAGTCTGAGTTACGTACTTTTTTTAAAAATCAAGATCTAGCTAAGATCGATGATAAGTTTCAAGATTTCTTTATTTCATCTCTTTTAAAATTCAATGTTTCTTCTTTGGGATTGTATTCAGCGCTCTCAGACGAAATAAATATTCTTGATAGGAAAGTTTTCTCTCAATGGAAAATTTCTCTTCCTTTCTTAGACGGCCAGAGAATGAGGATTTCAATAGTTGAAGAATCAATTCTTGAAAAAGAAATTTCTTATAATTTGCAAAAAAAATTTAGAGGCGAAGAAATAACACCAGAGCTCATTGTTGTACCGGGAATAGCTTTTGATTACCTTGGGTATAGATTAGGTCGAGGTGGTGGATTTTATGATAGATATCTTTCCAATTATAGTGGAGAGTTGATCGGTTTGAGTTATCACCTCACAAAGCAATTACCAGTTGAAGAACATGATAAAAAAGTAAATTATTTTTTTAATATAAATACAAACGAATTGATAAAAGTAGGAGAACAATAATGGCAACAAATGTGATCATCGTAGGTTTGCTAGGGTTTCTTGGAGGAGCTTTCTTAGTTGGAGCTATCTTAGGAGCAAAAGTATCAGCAGAGAAGAAAAGAAGAGAAAAAGAAGGTGATGAGATAATCAATTCTGCTAAAGAGAAAGCAAAGACGATTAGAGCAGAAGCTAAGGGAGAAGCGAAAGCAATTATCCGAGATGAGAAACAAGGACTAGAAAGAGAGTATCAGTCTAAGAATGATAAACTTGCAAATTTTGAAAGAGAACTTACCAAGAAAGAAGTTAAGCTCGATCAAAAAATTGAGTATCAAGATAAGCTTGAAAGAGAAGCTAAGGAGCAAAAAGATAGATTAAAAATTCAAGAAGATAAACTTTCTGAAAAAGAAAAGAAGTATGAAGCGAGAGAGCAAGAGTATGCTGAAAAGTTATCTTCAGTTTCTGGTATGAGTAAAGATGAGATTAAGACAGAACTTATTAAAATTTATACCGAAGAAGCGAAGTTAGACGCTGCAAAAGAAATTAAAAGAATAGAAGAAGATACTAAAGATCAGTCTGAGAAAAGTGCAAAGAAAATTTTATCTACAGCGATACAAAGGTTTGCTGGTGAGTATGTAGCTGAACAAACAATTTCATCGGTCACTCTTCCAGATGATGGTATTAAGGGTCGATTAATTGGTAGAGAGGGCCGAAATATTAGAGCGTTTGAGCAAATCTGTGGAGTAGATTTAATCATTGATGACACTCCTGGAGTTGTTGTTATTTCCTGTTTTAATGTTGTGAGAAAAGAAATGGCAAGAATGACTTTGGAGAGATTGATTTCTGACGGAAGAATTCATCCAGCCAAAATTGAAGAATTTTATGAAAAATCCAAGGTAAAGTTTGAATCTAGGTTAAGAGATCTTGGTGAAAAAGCTCAGATGGAAATTGGAGTCGTGGGAATGCATCCTGAGGTTTTGAAAATGATCGGTGCTCTTAATTGGCGAACTTCATATATGCAAAATCAATATCAACACTCTTTAGAAGTTGCTTTTTTATGTGGGGCAATGGCAGCAGAGCTTGGTTTAAATACTAAGCAAGCAAGAAGAGCTGGTTTATTACATGATATTGGAAAAGTAATGGATGCCTCAATGGAAGGGTCGCATGCAATGGTGGGTGCTGACTTTATTAAAAAGTATGGAGAGCATGCTGATGTGATTCATGCTGTAAGAGCGCACCATGAAGATGTAAAGCCTGAAACTGTTTTGGCCCATCTTGTAATGGCAGCTGATGCCATTAGTGGAGCAAGGCCAGGAGTTAGAAAATTCTTAAAAGAGTCTTATGTTTCAAGAGTGACAGATATAGAAAAAATTGCAAATGCATTTGATGGGGTTAGAAAATGTTACGCCATTTCAGCTGGTAGAGAAATAAGAGTACTTGTTGAAAATGAAAAGGTGAGTGATGAATCAACTGTAGTATTATCCAGAGATATAGCAAAAAAAATAGAAGAAGAAATGTCTTATCCAGGATCAATCAAAGTATCTGTTATTAGAGAAACAAGAGCAGTAGGGATAGCAAAATAATGAAAAAATTTATCTTATCTATATTTTTATTTTTATCAATTACTTCTTATGCCGAACATATAAGAAAATTTGGTCTTGGAATAGGTGTAGGAGTTCCTACGGGTATTAGTGCTAATTATTTTTTAAATCCATATACATCAATAGATGCTTTTTTATCTTATGACTTTGATGGATTTTATAATATTAGAATGGACTATCTTAAACATAAAAGAAATCTCTTCACTATTGATGATTATTTCTTTGATATCTATTACGGCCTTGGCTTAAGAGCTAAAGGAGACGAAGACTCTAAAGATGAAGATTTCTTGTTTGGTCCAAGAGGTGTGATTGGAGTAGGGCATTTTTGGAAATCTCTTCCTCTTGAAATTTTTATAGAAGGAGCTGGAGTTTTTTCTATATGGGAAGAAACTGATTTTGACGTTGAGGCAGCTCTAATTGCTAGGTGGTACTTCTAATTCAATGATCTTATATATCTCTCTTGGGGTAATTTACAAATTTATTGAGGGTGTTCCTCATGTGTTTATGCAAATCAGAGATGAGGAAGGTCCTTTCTATGGCAAATGGGAGTTCCCTGGTGGAAATATTGAGGAGGGGGAAACTCCTGAAGAAGCAATCATTAGAGAAGTAGAAGAAGAAGTAGGGATTAAAGTTTCCAAGCCATTTAGGCTTGATTCTAAGAGAGAAGAGTTTGATACAAAATCCATTATATTTTTCACACATCTATTTCAAAACAAGCAATCTTATGAGTTAGAAAATTGGTTTAATGTCTTTGATGATAGTTATTTTAATGATATACCTCCAGCCAATATAGATTTAATTAATAAATTAAGAAAATTTTTTGGAGAAGATGAGAAAACCTTCAAAGAATTTGAAAAGTTTTTATGGCCTTAACTGCGAATATTTTATTTCATTTTTTCATGATTTTATCTTTAGGTATGGTAGCTCATCTACCTTTTGTAAACATGAAAGAAACTGGGGTAGGTTTTTTTAGATTGGTTTATTCAATTGCTGGGATTTCATGTCTTCTTGCTCTGGGACTTTGTCTTTCACCTTTTGTGTCTGTCTCTGATTTCTTTTTTGGAATCTCATCTGTTTGGTTGATAGTTTTATTTATTAGTTTTTTTTATATGGGCAAATTAGGTTTAGAACCAAGCTTAGGTATAGCGAAAGGTCTTTGGTTTCTTGAATTGGCCGTGATGGTTTTTTACTTAGAGTATGGATTTTTTAAGTCAGCTTATTTATTTATTTCGATTTTTCACTTCGGAAGTATAACCTTTGCTATGATTTTAGGGCATTACTATCTTGTTGTCCCAAGATTAAGTGAGAAGCCACTTTTAAATCTTCATTATGAATATTGGGTCTTCTTGATTTTTAAATTGACTCTTATTGGATACTTTTTCTATACAAAAGATTTTAATTTTAGTTTTTATAATCTCTACGATAGCATCATGATCTCTATGAGGATTTTATGGGGACCTCTTGCAATATTTGTCTTAAGTATATTTAGTTATAAATTGTCTAAGATGAGATCCACTCAAAGTGCCACTGGAGTGTTATACGTTGAGACATTTTTTATGATAAGTTCTGAGTTAATTGCATTATATTATTTTGTTTCAAAAGGTTGGCTGATTTAATGGATATTCAATTTACTTGTAAGGAATGTCACTCGAGTATTGAGGTTGTACCTAGTTTGAATTCTAACAAAATACAATGTTCGGTATGTTTAAATATAGATGAGGTGAATTTTAATCAGGAGCATTTAGACGGCATCTTAAAAAATTGTCCTAGCTGCAATAGAATGGACTTTTATAAGCAAAAAGATTTTAATCGAAAAATTGGAGTTCTTCTTTTTATCATTGCTGCAATTTTATCAATTTGGACCTATGGAGTAAGTCTTATCGTATTATGGCTTTGTGATCTTTTTTTGTTCAGTAAAATTGGGAACGTTGTGATCTGTTATAAGTGCAATACTAACTTCAGAAATGTAAATAATTTGTCAGAAATTCATGGTTTTAATCATGAAATGCACGATAGAATTGTCTATTCTGATCATGATTTCAAAGGTGAGCCACTTGAGCATTAATTATAGGAAATTAGTGCTTTAAATTGTGTTGAGAGCAAATTCGATCTGTGATAAAATTAAAATAATAATTAGGGCCAAAATTGGTTTCCGCGAAAGGATTTATCTGCCTAAAAACTGATAACCCTAATTAGAGACGAACAAGGAGATAATTAATAGAGCCCCCTTCTGAGACTTTTAGTTTATTTCAATTCAATACATTTAAATTTAACCGGAAAGCCAAATGCCTAGTACTTTAGAGTTTGGTTTATTTATTGCAGGATTAATCGCTTCTGGATTCTTTTCAGGCTCTGAAGCCATATTGTTATCTATTCCTATTGATAGGGTGAAACAATTAATAGAAGAAGGCGATAGAAGAGGAAAAGCTCTGAGCTTTATGGTTGATAAACCAAATGAACTTCTTGCTACTATTTTAATTGGAAATAATCTAGTCAATGTTTTTCTTGGTGCCTTAGCAACAACCATTGCTCAAAAAATATTTAAGAACGATGTTATTGCTATTGCGACTGGGGTGACAACAGTACTTCTTGTTATTTTTGGTGAAATTTTTCCAAAAACATTCGGAAGAGCTAGAGCAGAAAGATTAGCTTATCCAGTTCTTTTCGCTCTTAAAATCTTTTATTGGATTTTCTGGATTCCTGTATTTTTTATTACAAAGCTTATTGAATTTACCCTTGGGAAAAATGCTCAGTTAAATGAGAGAGCTGTTACTTCAAATGATATTGAATATATGGTTAATCAAGCTGAAGAAGATAAATCAATTGATTCAAAGCAAATTGATATGTTGAATTCAGTTTTAGAATTTCCAATGATTAAAGTAAGAGATGCAATGGTTCCAAGAACTAAGGTGAATGGTATTAAACTTACTGCCACTTTCGATGAAGTGATTGAAGATGTTAAAGAACATGCTCATACAAGGTATCCTGTTTATGATGAAAGCCTTGATAACCCTGTAGGTTTTTTACATGTAAAAGACCTGGCTTTTGTTTCTCAGGAAGATAGGAGTAACTTCTCTTTATCTAATTATATAAAAGAGCCTTTTTATGTTTATGAGAGTATGAAAATTCAAGCTGTCTTTGATCATATGAATAAAAATAAGGTTCACCTTGCATTAGTCAAAGATGAATCAGGTTTAGTCGTTGGTATTATAACTCTTGAAGACATCATGGAAGAGATTTTTGGTGAGATTATGGATGAGCATGATGAGGAAGATGATCTGCCAACATCCGATCATCATATTGGTCCAGACGGTTTGACTGTTCCCGGTGTTATTTCTTTGAGAGATTTATATACAGAATATGATATAAAGATTCCTTTGAATGATAATTACTCAACGTTAACAGGTTTTATTCTTGAAATGCTCGAAGATGTATTCCCCAAAGAAGGGCAAATCATTTTATGGGAAAACTATTCATTTGAATTAGAGCAAGTTGAAAATTCAAATATTGAAAAAGTTGTTATTAAAGCTTTAAATGGAGATCAGATCGAATCGAGTAGCCAAGCTGATACTACTTCAGAAAACCTTGTTTCTTCTTAATTCATTTTTTATTATTTATTTATGAGTAAAGTATATCCAATCGGAATAATTGGTGGTGGTTCTGCTGGTGTTATGGCGACATTAAGATCAGTTCTTAATAATGATGAAACTATTTTTTTCCCTGGAACAAGAAGAGATAAAAAAAGGTCTAGGGAAAGATGGGTGATGAAAGTTGAGAACATGCCAGGTCACTTAAATTACAAAAGAGGGATAGTAGAGCCTAATAAAGAAAGTTTAGAATGGTTGTCTGAAGGTGTTTTTAAAGAAAAATTTCATTGGATGAAAGATCTTGGAATAAAAAAAATTCAAACGAAAGATGATTTATTTGAATTAACAGATTCAGAAGAAAATAAATATCTTTGCGAACATGTTATTTTGTGTACAGGTGTCATGGATGTTCAACCTCATATACAAGAATCAATTAAAGATATTCTTCCCTTTGCTAATAAACAGACTGCAGATTATTGCTTAAGGTGTGATGGTCATCATGTATATGGAAAAGAAGTAAGTGTGATTGGTCATACTAGTTCTGCAGCTTGGGTGGCAGTGATGCTTTATGAGAGATATAAAGTTCCCAATATGATGATTCTCACGAATGGTGAGAAGCCTGATTTTTCAGAGGATTTAAAGAAGTTAATAGATCTTTACAAAATTGATGTTTATGAAGAAAAAATAGATCAAATATTAGGTGATGTGAGAAGTGGAAAGTTGGATGGTTATATTCTTTGTTGTGGTACAAGTGTTCATACCGATATTACTTTTATTTCACTTGGAATGATTGTTTATAACGAACTAGCTAAGCAAGTTGAGGCAAAACTTGATGAAAGAGGTTTTGTATTAGGTAACTCGAAAGGTGAAACCAATATTCAAAATTTTTATGTCGCTGGTGACTTACGTGCTAATACTAAAAAGCAAATTTATACGGCATGGGATACCGCTGTTGATGCAGCAGATGATATTAATGTTAAAATTAGAAAAAAGAAAAGAGAAAGATTATTAAAGCAATATGAGTGAAAGTAATTTTAATCCAGAAACAGATTTAGAGTTTAGTATTGATGATAAGGTCAAAGAAAAGTTTGAGCGTAAATCGAGAAAAAGACAAAGAACAAATGATAATCCGGAAGCACTTCCTTCTGAGCTAATTAAAGTTGCACAATCTAACTTTGCTGAAATGCTTGGAGAAGCTCCACCCAATGTTGTACAAGCACAAATGAGAGCATTTGGATCTCAAATTGATAAAGTTGCAGTTAGGGTAATTCTTTTTGATTATAAAACTTCCTATTACAGAGGAATGATGGAAGAAGTTGATAACAGAATAAAATTTCAAATTGTGAATGAATTTGAAGAACTTCCTAAGATTTTAAAAGAAGAGCAAGATACAGTTTTATTTTTAAATTATTCTGGTTATCCAAGACTTTGTAATCAAATGATTCCCTTGGTGAAAGAAAAATTTGGTAGCACTAAAATAGTTTTAACCGCAAAACACCTTACCCCTGAAAAAGTTAAGGCGCATAGAGAATCAGAATTAGCAGTTCATGATTATTTAAATATGCCTTTTACGTTGGAAGATTTTTATAGAGTGCTTTTAAAATATTCTTAAACTTTAGTGAATTTAACGTCTCCCGTATTCAGGAATCGAGCTTTGCACGCTAGTCTGATATCTTTTCCAAGAAATTTTTCATTTCGATTATAAAAGCTATCTAATGTATCTTTCTCTATAGTTTTTGCAGTATTTAAATGATTTGCTCCCTCAACGATCTCTATTAAGCAAACACCGCATGAACCTGCCAAACAACCATGTGGAATACTATATTCAGCTCTTTCAAATGAATCACAAAGAGTTTCATCTTGAGAAGGGTAAACAGTTTTACTTGATGAAAGATTTGTTGCACTGTGCATAAGAAATTAATACTCAAAAATCTGTGAAAAATCTACTAATATCATCTCTGAATTCAAAAGCTTACTAATTTAATCAAAGGTTAATTTTATGGATATATTTGAAAATAAATCGGCAATGGGACATGAGCAAGTAGTTTATTTCTCAGACCCTAGTTGTAACTTAAAAGCTATCGTTGCAATTCATGATACAACTCTAGGTCCTGCCTTAGGTGGAACTAGAATGTGGCCATACGCTACTGAACAAGATGCTCTTAAGGATGTTCTTAGATTATCTAAAGGGATGACTTACAAGGCAGCTGTTTCTGGATTGCACTTAGGTGGTGGGAAGGCAGTTATTATTGGTGATCCTAAAAAAGATAAGTCTGAAGCATTATTTAGATCCTATGGAAGATTTTTAGAATCTTTAAATGGAAGATATATTACTGCTGAAGATGTGAACATCACTGTAGATGATATTGAACATATTTTTGTAGAGACTGGGAATGTTGTTGGTGTTGCAAAGATTAGAGGAGGATCAGGTAATCCTGCTCCTTATACTGCTCTTGGTGTTTTTAGAGGACTAGAAGCTTCTTGTACTAAAGTTTGGGGGGATAGATCTCCATCTGGAAAAACTGTTGCTCTTCAAGGTGTAGGATCAGTGGGTTTTGAGTTATCAAAACTATTACATGATCATGGTGCTAAAATTATTTTTACTGATATTTCTGAGAAGAACATTGCAAGAATGAAAGAGCATATTCCTTCAGCCGAGTTTGTAGATCCAAGTAAAATTTATGATGTTGATTGCGATATCTTTTCTCCATGTGCATTAGGAGCATCAATCAATGATGATACTATCGAAAGAATTAAAGGAAAGATTGTTTGTGGAGCTGCGAATAACCAGTTAGATAAAGATTATCATGGTGAGGAGTTAAAAAAGAGAAATATTCTTTATGCTCCAGATTATCTTATCAATGCTGGTGGGTTAATGAATGTATCTATTGAATTTGAAGGCTGGTCTGATTCTAAGTCTAGAAGAATGATCGATGGTATCTATAATACGACAATGGATATTTTCAAGCTTTCAGAAGAAGAGAACCTTCCAGTTAATGAAGCTACAGATAGAATGGCCGAAAGAAGAATTGAGAACATAAAAAAGATTAAAACAAAAACTTTAGGAAATGTTGCTCATAGATTCCATGGAAGAACAACTAGAGATTAATCTAGATTTTTGATTAGGTTATCTAGAGTTTGTTTTTGATCTAAGGGCGTTGAGTTTTGATAAAACTTATCTTTGGTTTCTTGAAATATAATTCCTGAGGTCTGTATACCAATCATATTTAATTTCATGACTAAACTTGTTAATATTTTTTGATACCTTGAATACAACACATCATCTCTAGATCTTTTTTCAAAAAAGTTTAACCAGCCAGATACTTTACTTACGTGTTTATTAAAAAGCGATCTGTCATTTAGAAAGTCATTTCTTAGGGAGTCCAGTACTGACTTTGATAAAGGGCAATAAGAGTTAACTTTTCTCATTGTAAATATAGTGTTAATAGAATTTGAAAATTCATCATTTTCAAAGCTTAAAGAAAGAAGAGATTTTGTAATTAGATTATTAGTTATTATCGTAGATCTTTCTTGGGTGAATTGTTTGCTGCTAAGATTAATTCTAGAAGCGCTAAGGCAATCAGTTAGGTCATTCAGTAAAGATGATGAAAAAAGATTTACTGAAATAAAAATAAAAAAGCATATAAGTTTCATATCACCTCAAAAATATTTTTTTCAATCTGAACAAATACTTTATTGTTTTGCTTGAACAAACTTGGTAAAAAATTAGATTTTTTCAATGTGTTTAGAGAGCTATTATTAAATTGATATTCTAGTAATTCAAATCTTTGCTCGCCTCTTGCTAGGTTTTTATTTTTTTCTTTTATGAAGTAGAAGCCTTTTTCAGTACATTCAAGAGCGCCAGTTAACTTATAGTCTGTTTCGTAATATTTAGTATTATATAAGTCATAAATCAATGATTTGGTTTTAGTTAAAAAATCTAACTCATATTCCATAATTAGAATTTTTTGTTTGTCTTCTATGAAGCAAATATTGAATTTTTTATTGATAGACTTTAATTTCTTGATTAATTTTTTCTTTTTACTTTTTAAATTGTAACTAATGATCTGTAATGATCCTTTAGCGGAATATTCAGTAAAGTATAAATTTAAAGAATCATCGAGGGCAACACTTGGTTGAAAATAAGGGTTCCAAATATTATTAATTCTAATTGAGTATTCAAGCTGATTAGATCTTTTTTTTACTATAATCTTCTTAGCGCTTGGCTCAAAGAAAGAGAAGTATTCAGCATTTAAGTGAACTTTTAAGTTTTTACCCTTGCCAATTTTTTCTACTTCTTTAGAACCTAAAAGGGTAAAGTAGAGGTCATTTTTTTTGTCAAATCGAAGTTCTGAAATATAGTTATTTATTCTTTCAACTCCTACCTTGTTTCCATGACTTAGTTTAACTAAAAAATGAACATCGTCATTTTTAGATTTGATAATATCTTTTGTTTTTGTGTTTTTAGTGACTTGAAGGCTACCTTTATTATTTTGTTGATAAGTAATAATTGGATCAAGTTGAAATGATTTAAGGTTGTTTAAGTTAAATTTAACATCAAGTAACTTAATGTTTGAGAAAGATGAAAAAGAAGTAGTGATAAGGAGAAGCTTAGTTATTATATGCATTTAAACTCCACTCTGAAATATTATCAGACAAATTCTTTACGGAATTAGATATTAAATTCCACGGAACTTCTCTTGAATTTAAAAAGTTGTCAATACTTGTATGAATCAAGACATTTTCAATTTTATTTTTTCTTTCCTTTATTGCTGAAATTAAAAAAGGCATAGGAGTACATTGAGAAATCATAGTCTTTGGAAAATGATATGGGATGATTTCTTCGAGGCAGCCGATACCATGGATAAAGTTACCTTTCTTTTTAATTTCTTTTTTTAATTGCGTCATGTTTTTTATTGGAGACGTAGTGATCTTGTATTTGGATTTATAAAGAGCAAGGAAGGATTTACTGGAATTCCTAATGCCTCTTGTGAAAAAAGAAAAGTTGATATCACTTTTTGTTTCAATTCCATGATTGATTTTTTTTCCATTTATGAAAATATTGAACTTGCAAGAATTGAGCTTGCATGAATTTGAATTTATTTGAATGAAGCAAGATTGAGTTGCTTCTCCAAGATTAATAATTTTATTTCTTGTTAATTTGCAGCTACTACCTTTTGATATTAGCTTGGATTCTTTAAGAATGGACTCAATTACATTTTTATACTTTAAACTTGATGACCTATCGCCAAAAATAACCCTTTTACACTTTTCTTCTTTGTATATTTTATTGTAGTAACAGAGGTTTACATTCCAAGGGTTATCTAGATCTTGATCCTCAGAAAAATCGATAAGTTTTTTTAACTTATCTGCAAGGCAATGAGTGTTTTTCGATTCCTTCCTAGCAATTTCTAAAAGTCTTGCTGCCTCTACCATTGAATAATTCGATAGTTTTCCAGGACAATCGGATTGCATGAATTTATATTTTGAAATTGCCAAGTTTTCCATTAATGTTTGACAATCTTGCAAAGGAAAAACGGCATTAAAATACCTCGATTTGTGAGAGTAACAATAATGGTTTTTCTTTTTTAAATTCAAGAAACATTTATTTAATTCTTCTTTAGTAAGACTTCTTCTTGTTTGATACATGTCCTTGCAAGTTGGGATAATGAAAGAATTTCTCACAATTGGATCATTGAAATAATTTGAAATATTGTTTTTGTCTTTGTTGCAAATGTTCTGATTCCCACTTAAGTAATCTGAAAAAAGATTAAACCCTCTTATCTCAGAATCTGAAAAATTAGACTTGATTTTATTTAATGTATCCTTAGATTTTTTAGATCTTAAAGCAAAACTCGCAAAATAAGAAAAATTATTAGATCTTAATAAGGTATTGATTTTACTAAAACACATCTCTGGATTTAATAAATCTGAAAAGGTTTGTTTCTTTAATAATGCGATACTGTTTCTAGAAATTAACTGAATATTTGCTTGAGCGTTATCACATTTATTAAGAAGATGTTTTAGATAGATGTTTTTATTTGCTAAAATATTCCTTGAGCTTCTTTCATCTATTGAAAATGATTTTAATAATATTTTATTTTTATAGACTGGGTGCGAGATGAGATTAGTTGCTAAGTATTCATATAAGCTACATTTTGAATCTTTGATATTGTTTAAGATCGATTCTGAATTAAACAAATAAATTGAATATAAATATTCAGGATGTACTCTGTACTTATAATTCTTGAAGTCTAAATCTTTCAGATTATTAACTTCTAAAGGAGTATTTCTTTTAGATATTAGAAAGTTTGATTTTTCTTTATTCTCTTTTATTTGAGACTTTAATGAACTAAGAAGCCCCTCATCGTTAGAATATATATTTAAAGAAATTAATAGTATTAAGCATTTTAGCAAGCTTACTCCACAGATTTAGCAAGAATTTGTGCTATATCCTCAACTTCTAAATTTTCAGTAGTATTTACAGTTCCTTTAGATGAATTGAAATTAATCATGCAGTAAGAGCAAGCAGTAGCAAGTTTAGGAGCTTTGGTTTCGCCTATCTCTTCTAATCTATTTTCAGCAAGGTGTTTTCCTTCATCTAATTCATACCACATATTACCACCGCCCATTCCACAGCAAAGGGCCTTGTCTTTATTCTTTTCCATTTCAGTGACTTTTAGTCCTGGGATAGATTCAAGAATTGATCTAGGAGCATTGTATTCTCCGTGATGTCTTCCGAGGTAACAAGGATCATGAAAAGTAAATTCATCATCCACTTTTTTAGTAGGGTTTAGCTTCCCTGTTTTAACTAGATCACTTAATAATTCAGTATGATGAACAGTATCAAACTCACCATCTTCAAATTTTGCATATTCTTTCCCAATAGTATGCAAGCAATGCGGGCAATGAGTAACAACTTTATCGAAGCTATATTTTCTCATGTTTGCAATATTCTCAATAGCAATTTCAAAGAAGGTATACTCATCTCCAAACCTTCTTATCGGATCACCATTGCATTTTTCTGTTTTGCCCATGACTGCAAAACTTACTCCTGCTTTTTTTAATAAAGTAACAGTATCCTTAACTACTTTTTGATTGGAGGCATCGTAAGAACCCGCGCAGCCAACATAATAAAGATAATCAATTTTTTCACCTTCCACTGCAACTGGTACATCTAAACCATCGGCCCATTTAAACCTGTCATCTTGAGACATTCCCCAAGGGTTTCCATTGACTCTGATTTTATTCGTTGCATCTGCTGCAGCTGGAGGAAGTTGTCCTAAGGTGAGTGCTTTGTATCTCTTAAGATCCATGATGACATTCACGTGCTCGATATTCATCGGGCATTCTTCCATGCAGGCACCACAAGTCGTGCATGCATCGAGCTCATTGTTTAGATAAACAGGATTTTCCCATAAGTCTTGATCTTCACCTTTTGCATTTTCTGCAGTGTCTCTCATTTTGGTAATAATCTTTTTAGGATCTAAAGGTTTATGTGCTAAGTTAGCAGGGCATACTTGGGTACATCTTCCACATTCAACACATGCTAGAGTATCTAGTCTTTGCTTCATTGTAAGCTCTGAAAGTTTTCCTAGACCGAATGTTTCTGCTGTTTCATCTTCAAAATCCATAACATCTAGGACTGCACCTCTTCTTGGTGGTGTCACTAATGCTGAAACAGGAGCTGCAATAAAATGAAAAAACTTAGAATACGGGATAGATGCGACAAAAAGCATAGTGTTTGCCATATGTATTAACCAAGAAATTCTATAAATTAAGCTTAAAGTAGAATCTGAAAAGCTAAATGCTGCAATTGCTTTAGCTATGATGAAACCAATTGGTGAGTACATTGCTTCTGGCGTCGTTGCTAAATCTTCAACTCCAGCAATTCTAATTCCCTCAAGAAGAAAACCAAGGATGACTAATGCAAAAAGCATATAGTACATAAATTTTTCTTGATTTGGTTTGGTTGAGCTTAAATAATCTGGTTTATCGATATACCTTCTTTTGTAAGCAAGTCCTAAACCTATTAAGATGGCAAGGCCTGCAAAATCAGCAAGAAATGAAACAACAATATAAACTGCACCTTTAAATACTTTGAAAGGTGTATCGTAATGTATTGCAACTAGGTCTGTCGCTATCCAAAGAATGATAAATCCATAATAAATTAAAGTATGAAAAATTCCTGGTGCTTTAAATCTTTTAATTTTTCCTTGAAAGAAAATTGTTTCAAATAAGTTTTTCCAATTAAAATTTTCTGGAAGCAACCCTTTTATAGAATTTCCCTGAGTCACATACTTATATTTTTCATATGTACCTTTAATGAAAATTCCAACTGAAATAACTAACATTGTGTACATGGCATATTTGAAAGAAGCGGGAATATTCCACATTATTTCTCTACCAGCATTTAAATCCATTTTTGCATCCTAAAGTTAATCTTTATGTTTGTTTAATTAACTATTATTATAGTCAATAAGAGATAAAAAATGAAAAAGGTATTAGTCATAAGATTCAGTAGTTTTGGAGATATTGTACAGTGTCTGTCATGTATACCTGCTTTGAAGTTTGAATATCCAAACTCAGATATTCATTTTTTGACTAAGTCTTCTTTTTCAAAGGTGGCAAGTTTAAGTCCAGACATAGATAAATTAATTTCTTTTGATAAAAACAATGGTTTTTTAGGTTTGATTAAGTTGGCCTTTGAGTTGAGGAAAGAAAGATACTCACTTATTTATGATGCTCACACAAATATAAGATCATTTTTTTTAAAGCTAATTTTACTAGGACCCTTCTTTTTTATCTCATCAAAGCTTGTTACCAGAAGTAAGCAGAGATTTAAAAGATTTCTTTTATTTAACTTTCGGATAAATAAGTTCACAAACTGGCCATTTGTTGCAGTTGATAGTTTCTTGAATCCTCTTAACTTAAAAAAAATTGATTCGACTTTGAGCTTTCCAGAATTTAATAAAAGTTTTAAAGAAAACCTATTATGTTTAGTATTAGGTGCTAATTGGGATTTAAAAATTTGGCCGGAAAGTCATTGGCTAGAGTTAGTAAACTTATATGACGGTAAAGTAGTTTTATTGGGGGGAACCTTAGAGAAAGAGGTCGCCGATAAAGTAGAGAGCAAATTTGCGGATAAAATTATAAATTATGTAGGAAAAACAAATTTAGTTGAAAGCTGTTATATCATATCTAAATCTAAAGCGTTTATATCTGCCGATACTGGATTATTGCATGTAGCAGATAAACTGAAGCTTCCTGGAGTTTGCTTGATGGGGCCGACAGCGTTTGGTTATCCTAAATCTAAAACTATTAAAGTTTTGGAAGATAAAAGTTTAAATTGTAGGCCTTGCTCGAAAGATGGTAGAGGTAGTTGTTCTCAAGACGTATATAAGAAATGTATGGTAAATTTAACTCCTGAGTTAGTTTTAAAAAGTTTAGATGAAGTACTTAATTAGCATTATTTTTTTATTCTCATGTTCACAAGCGGTGAAACTTGGAAATAACCGACATATTATTAATAAGAATGCACAAAATATTATTTGGATTCAGTTACCGGGATTTTCAGAGCAACACTTAACATTATTAAAATTTACTAAATGGAATACCAATACGGGGAAAGAGTTTGAAAACTTTTCTTGTTATGGGAAGAGTTGGGATTATTCTCTTTTTGATATAAGGCCTAAGGCTGGAGTTTTGTTAAATTCACAACTTTCTGCATCTAGCTTTGAAAAAAATAGTTGTGAAGACTATAAAAATCTTCCCTTTTATCAAAGTCCTAAATTTTTAGAGAGTTCAAAAATTTTAATTGAAGAAGGTAAATCTAATTTTTTAATTTCTGATAAATTAGATTGTAATAAAAGTTCTTGGCTGAAAAATGTTTTTTATCTTGCAAGAAATAATTCTAATATCGCTTCAGCAAAAAAATTTCATGCAACAAATTCTAAATCTTTAGATAATGGAATCTATCAAGATCAGTCTTGCTTGAAAGATAAATGTTTTAGCTCCCTGCCTGCTGTCATTGATTCACTTGAGTCCAGATTATTTAATGATAATTTTGTTTTTATTTATAGAAATTACAATTACTTAAATCATTTAGAGAAAAAAGATTATAAATCTGCTGAATCTGTTTTAGTTGAAGTTGAAGAGTTTTTATCACATATCAAGACCCATTATTCTTTAAAGAATACATTAGTCTTGTTAACTAGTGGTGCAACTGTGAATTTAGATTTTCCTTTTCAGGGAAGAGATTGGGGGAATCTAGAATATACAACTCAAACCTCGAAAAGAGATTTACTATCTTCGGTTTTTGCTTTTGGTGCCAGTGCTGAAAAGTTTTGTGGGATTCAAGAAGCTTCAGATTTAGCTAGGAAACTTTAATGTCCGAGCTTAAAAACTTAAGACCTGATTTACCAAGTATTGATAAAATATCTGAATTAAAAGATCCTTTTTTTATTTTTGAGGAGTGGATGAATCATGCGATTTCTGAAAAAATACTACAGCCTAATGCAATGTGTTTGTCTACTTTTGACTCTGAACTTGGAGTTACTTCTAGAGTAGTCTTGCTTAAAGAAATAAAAAATAATGAATTATATTTTTTTTCTAATTACACTAGTGATAAAGCAGAGAGTATAAAAAAGAATAATCAAGTCGCATTAAACTTTCTTTGGATGCAACTAAATAAACAAATTAAGATCTTAGGGAAAGTGAAAAAAATCTCAAGAGAAGAATCAGTAGAATATTTTAATTCAAGACCATTTGAAAGTAGAGTGGCAGCTCTAAGTTCAAATCAATCTGAAGTTTTTCAAGACAGATCTAAGTTAGTGCAAAAATTTGAAGAGAATTTAAAACTTAAAGAAATAGTTTGCCCGGAGCATTGGGGGGGATATAAAATATCTCCACATCACTTTGAGTTTTGGACAGGCCATAAAAATAGACTTCACGATCGTTTATGTTTTGATCTTAAAAACAATATTTGGAATTCATATAGGAAAAATCCTTAATGATTAATCTCTTAACTTACGAAGGTCATAATGGCTTGTATAATAATAAGATTTGGTCTGAAGATTTTAAAGAGTCACTAATTATAACTCCAAGCCCGGTAGAAGCAGATAAACTTAGACTTCAATTATCCAAAAATAAAATTATTTCTATCTCTCAGTTCATGAAAGATTTTCTTGGTGAATCAAAAATCTATAAAAAAGTTGAGCTTTTATCGGAGCTGTCTGATTTTTGGTTAGAAACGAAAAACGAGGAAAGTTTTAGTTATTTTTTAGAATACTACAATCTCTTTACCGAGATTAGAAATAATGCTCCTAATTTAGATATTTTTAAAGAAGTTACTTCTGACTTTGAAAAAAGTAAAAGGCATTTCTTTCTCGCATCTTATATTTTTCTTGAGGAGAGTGAGAAGTACGATGAAGCAAAGTTTTATAGATTAATTTTAAATAATGAAATTGAATTAAGTGAAGACAATCTAGTCTTTTGGGGCTTTACAAATTTTACTTCTTTGCAATTAGACGCATTTGAAAATATTTCAAAAACTGGAGCTGTCTCTATTGGGATTCCAAAGTATGTGTTTGAGAATTGTACTGATTTCGATTGGCCTAGATGGATAAGTAATTATCAAATAGTTGAGATTACGACTTCGTTAGATGAAAAGTTGCATGCTTATGTTGCTAATCTCTCAAAAAAGTTTGATTTCATCTCTGATCAAAATATAGTGATTAATTATAATTTAGCTATAGAAAATATTCATAGTATGAGTTTTAATCATTATTTTAAAATTGAATCATCATATTTTGAAAATGATTTAGTCTGGTTAAAAGATCTTCTTTTTAGAAATGCAAATAGCGTTAACCAAGAAATACAAAAAAAATTATCAAGCTTCGTGTCATCTTCTAAGAAGAAAAATTTAAATAGATTAAAGCTGATATCAATCTGTCTAAGTTTCTTTAAAAGATTTAATAATAATCAAAAAATATCTTTTTTTAATATCAATCATCTTTTAGAAGAGGTGAAGCTTAATTTGCCAAGAGTTTTTCACCTTGGATTAAATTCCAAAGAATCAATTTATAATTTAAAAGAGTCTCTTTATATTGATGATCTAAAAGCAATTTGTTTTTTTGAAAATGAAATTGGTGCTAGTAGTGTAAACCCTTATTGGATTTTATCTTCTGAATCATTATCAAAGATATCTTCATTAGGAGCAGTGAAGAATCAAGATTTTAATAAACTTTATGATGATTTTTACTTAAGATCTCTTTGTCAGGATACTAGTAAAAAAGTATTTTTTAGTAATGAGTTTGCAGAAGCTAATTCTAAACTTATTGATAAATGGGATATTCAATTCGCAAATCATCAATCACTTCGAAAAGATATTGAAAAGAAGGATTACTTTGTTGATGAAAAGAAAATAGTGACTAAGAAGAAACATTCCTCTACTTCTCTTCAAAGTTATTTGGATTGTCCTAGAAAATACTACTATAAATATTCTTCTACTTTTTTAAGACCCCTCGAAACAAATATGATTATAAATAATTTAGAGCGGGGAAGGTTTGAACACTTTGCAATTGAAAAGTTTTTTGAAAGAAAGGAAGATGATAGAAGAAGTTTTTTCGAGAATATCTATCAAGACTTTTTTTCTGGAAAAATAATTGATCAAAAAGAATATAATGAGATCAAAGAAAAATCATTTCAGAAAATAAATCAAGGAATTAGCTATATAGAAAAGCTTTTAGAAGAATGTGGAGTGAAAAAGTATGAGTTTGAAAAAAATATAATTTCTGAATCTTTTTCAGGATCAATTGATTTTTATGCTGAAAGTGAAGACTTTATCTATCTTATTGATTTTAAAGCTTCACCTTTTGGAGTTCCTTCCTTAGGTGAATTGCAAGAATTTGAAAAAATCCAAATTCCTTTCTATTTAAATCGAATTAATAGTGAAAAAACTTTTATAGCAGGATACTTATGTTTGTCAGATATCAAAAAATCCATTTTTTTATCTGATCAAAAGTTAAATTTTCCAAAAACTAGATCTGTTGAAAATTTCAATGAATTTATTAAGAATTATTCAGAAAAAGAAAATGAAATAATCCATTCAATTAATAATGATTTTTCTTTCATTTCTGCGCCCCAGGATAAATTTATTTGCTCTT
>JAHDHG010000020.1 GCA_020631435.1 Bacteriovoracaceae bacterium
AAAGAGGCATGATTCCATTTTTCTTTTAAGAGAAAGCAATTCTTCTCTGAAATTTTTAAATCCTTACAAAGTTTTTTTGCTTTTGGTATAAATAACTCTTGGATGAAAGTATTTAAAACAACATAACTTTCATCAATGTTCACAGGAACTCTTTTTGAGAGAAATATTTTATAGTTATTAATTTCATCTACTAAAAATTTCTTAATTTTCTCTCCATTCAGTCGCTTCAGTGTTCTTTTCTCTAAAGCATCTTTATCTTCTGAGAAATATTCATACATCATCTCTTTACCAAAAAAATTTGCTAGGTTTTCATTGAGATCAACATTACTTTTGACAAAAAAGACTGTATGAAAAAGCTCATGAAAAATTAACTCTGCAAGTTGATATTTATCATACTTTAAAAAAGTTGATAGGATTCTATCTTCAAAGTTCCCAAGACTCGAATATGCTGTTACTGGTCTTTTATATGTATGATACTCCTTTCCTTCCATTTTCTTTTGATACTTAAAAGCCGACTTTTCTTTAAAAAAACCAAGATAGGGAAAAGATCCATAAAATGGAAATGACGTTTTTAAAGGTTCAACCTTATCGAAATAAGAAACAATCACTAGGTGAGTAACGGCATCTCTATCAAGAAAAGTAACTTTTGAGTAAATATCAGATTCTTTTTTATTAAAGTATTCATAGAAATATTTTTTATAAACTTGAATATCTTTAATTTTCTCTTTTATTTTTTCTGAGACATTGGGATCATCCAATACTTTTGATATTTTCTGTCCCCTCCATTGAATTTTTAATTGACCTATTCCTTGCTCAATCAAATAGCTTAGTTTAGCACAGCCAGAAAATAAGAAGAATGAAAGTAAAAGTATAATTCTCATCGATAAGATTTTCTTGTCACAATAAATGTACTTACAGATAAACCAATAAGTAATAAGAATATCTTAACGAATTGGGAGGGATTTTTGAAATAAATGCTCGATCCCATAATTAAAAAGATCATGATTAGACTTAATATTTTTGCTTTAGGCCTAATTACTCGGTAGGTTTCCCAATCTTTTACCAAAGGCCCTATTGCAGGCATATTTAAAACCTTTTCATGCCATACTGGAGAAGATTTTGAAAAAAAATATGCAGCTAATATTGCAAAAGGAGTTGTAGGCAAAACAGGAAGGAAGGCACCTAAAAGCCCGAGACCTAAACTCAAAAATCCCAGAATTTTAAAAGGGTATTTCATCTAGATTTGTGAATTGATAAGATTTCACCTTGGCAAGAAAGAGCAGTTGCACTTGTTATTTTTACGTCACACCATGCCCATTTTAATTCTCTTTCATCTTGAATATGAACAATTCGAGAACAATTCGTTCTTCCTTTCCACTTTTCGATTCCTCTCATATTACCTTTTGATTCAATCAGAACTCTATAGGTTTCTCCGATCATTTTTTCTCTAATCGATTTTTGTATCTCTAATTGGTAGGCCTGAATCTCTCTTAATCTTCTTCCCCTGATATCTCTATCTAATATATCTTCCATCCTTGAAGCTTTCGTTCCTCTTCTAGGTGAGAATGCATAAGAGTAGATAAAATCAAATTGAGCAGCATCTAATAATTTCAAAGTATCTCTGTGCTCATCCTCTGTTTCATTAGGGAAACCAGCGATAATATCACTTGAAATTACAATATTGGGGTTTGAGTCCCTAAGTTTCTCCAATAAACCTAAGTAATGCTCAGCTGTATATTCTCTTAACATTCTTTGCAAGACTGTATTGGAGCCTGATTGAACAGGAAGGTGCAAATGATTTGATAATTTCTTACTACTTCCGTGAACAGCAATTAATTCATCACTAACATCGTAAGGATGACTAGTAGTATATCTTATAAGTTCAAGACCATTAACTTCATCTAATGCCTGAATAAGCATTGCAAGAGATTCATCATTTTCTTTACCGTAAGAATTTACATTTTGTCCTAGAAGACAAATTTCTTCTATTCCTGAATATTCAACTAGCTTCCTAACATCATCAACAACTTCTTTTAATCTTCTAGACTTCTCTCTTCCTCTAGTAAAAGGAACAATACAATAAGAACAAAATTTATCACAGCCTTTAATAATATTCACGAAAGCTTGTGGAGTACCGTGTGTGATTTTTGTTTCTATAGAATAATCACTACCTTTATTCCAAGTATTAACATGAAATTTATTATCACCAGCATAAGTTCTATAAACAAAGTCATTAATTGAATCAATCACATCTGTTCCAAAAGCAAAGTCTAATTGAGGATATTTTTTAAGGAGTTCTTTACCATCAGTTTGGGCAATACATCCACAAATTGCAATTTTCTTTTCTTTATTGGCCTGCTTAATTCTTTTGGTCTCTCCTAAATGAGAATAGAATTTTTGATTTGCTAAATCTCTTACTGCACAAGTATTAAAAATCAAAAGATCAGCATCTTCTTGATCAGTTGTAGGAGTAAAGTTTAAGTTCTCTAAATGGCTAAAAATTCTCTCAGAATCATGATAATTCATCTGACAGCCATAAGTTTTCATCCATACTTTACGCTTTGGAAATTCTAAGTCGCCTAGCGTTATAATATCATTTTGAGACATATGGAGGTTTTACTAGAGAATAGATCTATTTTCAATGAGATTTAATGCTTATCTTAAGCAGCTCTTTCAAATGTTAAATTAACAAAATGAGAGAAATCATCTTTTAAGGCACTTGGAGAGATAATTTCCACCTCATACTTAATATGCTGGATGGCCAACCAGGACATCAATGAGCTTCCAATCTCGACATTTGCCGACCAAAGATACCCATGTGTTCCCTCTATGAGTGACTCTTATTCAACATACAAAAGATCAGGATCAAGAACCTTCTCTCTAGGACATTTACTTAATTTAATAACAATTCTTTTTTGACTAGTCTCAACCTCATAAGCTTTAGAAATAAACTTTGAAACTTCAACTTTAGAAAAAATAAGATTAAATTTCAGAGGGTGTTTTTCAAATTTCTTTATATCTTCGAGAGCAATAAAAGATAATTTTTCTTCTTTAGGATCTTCAAAAAACAAATGAATTTTTTCTTTCAAATAATACATTCCTCTTGGAACAATCATAAATTTATTTTTATCGTAATCTTCGATATAAAGTGTTGCATTATATTTTATGCACTCATCTATTAAATTTAGATTCTTAAACCCGCTTGTAAGTTCCATTTGAAAATTTTAACCCGACTGAAATATTATTGAATCATCAAAAACTAAAAACAAATAGAAAATCCTTTAATTTTTAAGCAGTTATGAAAGAATTACCTGATATGTCCAAAGGAATGACGAAGCCGTAGAAGTCTTAATTTTTGACTACAATCTGAGTCAAATTGATCTAGCAAAAAACTTACCAAGGGAAAAAAAGAAAAGCCCAATGAAGACATGTGCAAGCAAGTAGAAAGAAGCTTTTGCCAATGATTTACTCTCAATGAGTATTGATAATTCAGAGATAAATGTACTAAATGTAGTCATGCTAGCTAAAAAGCCTGAAAATATAAAAAGTCTAAGCTCTAAATCATGCACCTTGCTGATTAAAAATCCAAATAAGAAGCAACCAAGTAAGTTGATAATAAGAATATTAAAATTTGAATAAGGAATTATTCGAACTAATAGAGATCTAAACAATGCACCCAAAAAACCACCAAATCCGATGTAAAGTGCAGAAATCATTCTTCTTCTTTAAATGTAAACTTTCTAGGTTTTTTAAACCCCAACTCTTTTGGCTCCTTGGGTTTAAATTCTTTCTCTTCGGGACTTTTTTCTTTCCTGAGAAGTGTTTTCGGTTTTTCTTTTACAAACACTTGTTTATGATTTGAAATATCTATAGTCACATCTCCAGTAATCTTTGTCTGGCAACTCAACCTCTCTTTAGTGATATGAAAAACATTTCCAAGTAATCTTGTTTCTTCAAAGGTTTGCATTGTTAAGTTCTTATCACCAGAAATAACTTCAATTATACAATCCCCACAACTGGCACAGCCTCCACAGCTTGATTTGATATTATAACCATTTTTTTTAAGCTCAAGCAAAAGAGATTCACTTTCTGAAACTTCTACTGTCTTTCCAAATGGCTTAATCGTTAACTTTGGCATTATATAATTCGCTTTAATTTTTTCTCTAGGGATTCCAAAACTTTCTTTTTAAAAGGTCTTAATAAAAAGCCTAACTCTAATCTTCCGTCTACTCCAGAATCAAGACAATCTAAATCAAAGCTAAATCCATTTCCCCTAGCAGTAATTCTGCAATTTTCATCATCATAAATAATGTTAGAATCAATATTATACTTTTCTAAAAGTTTTGGAGTAATTTCTTTTTTTATTTTTTTATAAGCTTCTTTTTTATCTTTAGCTTTTTTATAATCTAATCTTAAACTCATGAATTCATCTCCTTAAAACCAGTTGAGCCGAAACCTCCCTCGCCTCTTTGAGTTTCATTTAATGCATCTTCCACAAAGCTCATTTGTCTCACTTCAGCAAATACTAATTGAGCAATACGCATTCCATGCTCAATAACCTCATCATTTTTAGAATAATTTGAAACAATGATTTTTAACTCTCCACGATAATCGCTATCAATCGTTCCTGGCGCATTTACAATAACAAGGCCTGTTTTAAAGCTTAATCCTGACCTAGGCCTTACCTGGATTTCATAACCCTTAGGAATTTCAAAGCTAAGTCCAGTAGGAATTAAAACTCTCTCAAAAGGCTTCACGACAATCTTATCTACAGACAAGCATGCCTTTACGTCAGCCCCTGCTGCCTCAATACTTCCATATTGAGGCAATGGAAAGCTATCATCGAAATGATCAAGTTTTTTAATCTTAACAATCACTTAAGCTCTTTTTTCTAATGGCTTAATTGCTTTGATTGATAATTTTGTTTTACCAAACTTATCTTTATCAAGAACTCTTACTTGAACCTTATCACCTTCTTTCACATACTCATTCACATCATTAACTCTCTCTTCTGCCATTTCAGAAACATGAACAAGACCACTTACTCCTGGTGCAATATCAACGAAAGCGCCGTATTCTTTAATTGTCACAACTACTGCATCGTAATCAGCACCAATCTTTGGTCCATTGATATTCATATCTAAACTAGTAATTGCATCTTTAACAGATTTACCATTAGTTCCCAATATTTTTACAGTCCCATCATCATTACACTCGACAGTAACTCCAAAGTTCGCTTGCAATGCCTTAATATTTTTCCCACCTGGGCCAATAACCATTCCAATCTGATCTGGCTTCACTTTGATTTCTTCAATTCTAGGAATGAAATCTTTGATCTCATCTCTTGTGTTGGAAATACTTGATTCCATTTGAGAGAGAATATGTAATCTACCTTCTTTTGCTTGAGTCATGGCAGTCGATAAGATTTCTTCATTGATACCAGTGATCTTAATATCCATTTGAATAGCAGTAATACCATCTTTAGTACCAGCAACTTTAAAATCCATATCACCTAAATGATCTTCATCACCTAAAATATCTGTAAGAATTTTAAAGTTATCACCGTCTTTGATTAATCCCATTGCTATCCCCGCAACAGGTGCTTTCATTTTAACCCCTGCATCCATTAATGCCATTGAACCAGCGCAAACAGAACCCATAGAACTTGAACCATTAGATTCTGTTACTTCACAGGCAATTCTAATTGTATATGGATTGCTTGGATCAACCATATTCTTTAGAGCTCTTTCTGCTAAGTTTCCGTGTCCAACTTCTCTTCTTCCTACACCTCTATAACCTCTTGCTTCACCAACAGAGTAAGGAGCAAATGTATAATGAAGATAAAAATCTTGAAAATGAGTTCCGTTAAGGTTTTCAACTAATTGAGCACCCTCTTTTGAACCAACAACCACTGCTCCCATTACTTGAGTTTCACCTCTCGTAAATAAAGAAGATCCGTGAACTCTTTTAAGAAGTCCAACTTCAGTCTCTATAGGCCGAACCTCAGTAAGTTTTCTTCCACCAATTCTCTTGTCTTCAGATAAGATATCGTTTCTCATCATATTATATAAAAGACCATCAGCTGCGGCGTAAGCTTCTTTTCCAAAACTAGCATCTTCAGTTAAACCATAATTTTCTGGATTTGCTTTAATTGTTTCTTCAACTTTTTTTGTGAATTCTCTAATGGAACCAGATCTTTTAACTTTATCAGTTACAGATAAGATTTCTCTAGCTTGAGATTTAAATTCATCTGCAACTTTACTTAAAAGAGTATCGTTAGATTTTGATGACTCATAAGCTCTAGTTGGTTTACCAACTTTCGCTTTCATCTCTGCTAACCCTTTACAGAATTTTTTAATTTCTTCATGAGCATGATTGATTGCGCCTAACATCACTTCTTCAGGTAACTCCTGAGCTTCTCCTTCTACCATTAATATAGCAGCTTCACTCGCAGCAACAATCATATCAAGTTCACTATCTTGTAGCTCTTCATGACTTGGATTAAAAATATAATTTCCATCTTTATAACCAATTTTTGCAAATCCAACTGGAGCTTCAAATGGAATATCAGAAATAGCTAAACATGATGCAGCACCTAGACCAGCTAAAATTTCTGGATCATTTTCAGGATCATAAGAAATTACCTGATTCATGATAATAGTTTCGTTAAAATATCCTTTAGGAAACATAGGCCTAAATGGTCTATCAATCATTCTCATTAAAAGAATTTCAGCATCGCTTGGTCTTCCTTCTCTTTTTCTAAAACCACCTAAAAACTTACCCGCTGAAAAGAATTTTTCTTTATAATCAACTAATAATGGAAAAAAATCTTGTCCTGGAGCAGCTTCCTTAGCTGAACATACAGTAGAGAGAATCTGAGTTCCTCCACAAGTGACCATTACTGCACCATCAGCTTGCTTTGCTAATCGACCAGTTTCTAAAATTACAGTTTTACCACCATATTCAATAGTGAATTCTTGCTTGTTGTTTAACACAGTTGTGCCTCCTAATATAAAATTGAATGTCATTTGAAATCTTGAGATTTAGAAAGATAGATAGGGAGATAAGAAGCTTAAATCGCTATATATCCTTAAAATTCCAAGACTTCAGTTTATTTATACCGAATTTGTGAAATGGAGTAAAGAAAAGGTTTCTTGTTAGGTTAATAGCTATTCAAAAGCTGGTTTAGAGGCAATATCCCTCTTTTTCAGTTTATAGAGTGAGTTCTTTAAATTATCAATTCTAGACACTAAGTCACCTTTAAGTTTATGAACTACTTTTCTATCCATATTTTGTAACATGTCTAATTCTATCTTGGCAGATGCAGTAAAAGGAAAATCACTTTCTTTAAGGCGACTTCCTATCTGGTAATTCTGATTTAGTGTTAACTCAGACAATCTAATCATTCTTTCTAATTTTCTCAACGTATTATGATCATTTTCTTGTCTTTCTTTGGAAACCAGCATTACACCAATAGCCATCAGCATAACAGATTTTTGTATTTTAATTTTTTTACCAATTAAAGACTCTCTAAATTCAAAGAAGCAATCATTTTTATTATTTTTAAACTTTTCGCAATATTTCGAAAAGTTATTACTCTCAAAATCTTTTCGCAATGTTATTATTTCTTTTGATTCTTTCGCAAGAGCTAAAGTATATCTTAAAGAAGGTGAAATAAAATACAAAGAACAAGATAAAAATATAAAAAGTGAAAATGAGAATAAAATTATTTTTTTAAGCATCCCTCGTCCTTTTTCAACCTAGATATTAATTATAAATGAAAAAGGAGTTTATTTTATACTTTTGACTCTTCTAAACTATAGTCTAAAATGAGTTTAACTTGATAGCTCTCTAAGTTGGCAATTGGGAGAAATCCTAATTTCCTCTAGACCTAGGATGAAAAATCCAAACAGGAACCAACACAGATTCTCTTTCAGTCCAATAAAGTCTTGGAGCTCCAGCAGTCCCTAAAGCTTGACCTTCTCCTTGAATGCTTATTGAGTCAACATCATTTATTAAAACCCAACCGTGATTTTGACTTCCACCTTTTATATGACTTTGAACCATCTCAGTTATATCAAAAACAATTCTATCATCACTTTCTAGCATAAATGGTTTATCAATTCTTGGATCAAAAACTTTATCGAAACTTAAAGGCTGAACGCATTCAGATAAATTAATATCTCCTCCGCCTTCTCTCCATTTACGAGTTTGAGATCTAAAATCCCATGTGGCATGAAAGGTCCAATTCGTTTGCATTGGACAGAGTCTTAAATTTGTAAATCTAGCATTACTATTAACTAGTTTAAAATCAATGAAAACTCTATCATCCTCACTAGTTTCAATATTTTCTTTAACTTCAAGCATCTTCTTAAATTTAAGTAATAATCTATTTTGAGAATTAATCACATAATTATATTGATTAAACTTCTGTTGATCTAAAAGATCATTCTCGTTTAAAGTTATCTGCTTCACGATATCAACTGGCTCAACCGTATCTTTCTCAACCTCAACATAATCTAATCCACAACTTGAAACTAATAATAAAATTAATAAATTTATAATTCTCATCACTTCTCCCTAAAACTTGTATTTAAGTCCCACTGAAAAATTTCCATCCCCAGCTCCAAAAGATGTCACATTTCCTAACTGCTCTAAGTTTACATCTTTTGTAGAGTCCACTTTATATCTAAACTTTCCATAGACCTGCATATTCTTAAAATCATAACTTACCGAAGGACCAATAGTGATTAATCTTAAGTTATCTTGTCTATCTAGATATCCAGAATCGTCTTTTTCGATAGACTCCCCCATAAGATAAACTTCGGTAAGAACACCCAGGTTCCACTTATTAAAAACTTTTCCTACTTTAAGCTGGGTAGAGACTATATCTCCAAAAGAGTAGTTAATTAAAGTTGGTCCTACTTTTTGCTCAGTTTCAGATTTAAATGTATATCCAAGATCGTTTTCAATATAAAACTCATCACTTTCATATCTCACACCGACACCAGCTGTGAATGAATCTCTCCCCAAATAAGAATTTGTGAACTCATCATCTGATATAGTATTTAAATTTGCCTTTCCAAAAAGCTCAACATCAAAACCTCTTTTGGTAAATAATAGACCTCTTGCTGAAAGACCTAAAGGCCCAAGTAAAGTTTCATTTTCCATTTGAAGAATATTTAAATCAATACCAAGACCAAAGACTTCTCTATTTTTTCCAAAAGGATAAAGGTAGCTATTAATAGTTGTCATTCCATTAATAGTATTGCTCGTTTTTTTACCATCATTCACTAAGATACTTTGCTCAATACCAACTGTAGAAGGATTATTAAGTTTCGATCTCTCTACGACTGATTGATCATACTTCTCAAAGCTCACATTCTCATAGCTTTGAGTATTGCCCAATGCCACACCAGTTTTAAAATTCTTAAGCTCTTCGTTTAAGACATTAGATATTAAATCATGACTTGTTTCAGGGTCCATAATTGCTTCAGTTATATTCTCAACAGAGTTTTCATTTGTTCTTATACTTTCAGGTAAAGATCTATGTAATGCTTCATGAATGTGAAGAGCAATCAATTGTTTTTCTGTTAACTTCTTAGAAGCTGGGAAAAATCTTGTTGAAGCATTTGCCTTAGGGAATGTTCTAGCAAAGATTTGTTTTTTCCCTTCAAAGCCTCCAAGTTCTTTTATCTTATCTCTTGAAAGGTTTTCTTTTGCCATATATAATTTAGAGTTCCTTACCTCTGGTAATAAATTACTTAAGCCTTTAACTGAATTAGTGTTCGCTCTCTTTAACAATTCTACTGCTTTATACTTAGAAATAAGAACGGGACCTTCAGTAATTTGAGTAAATGATTGTAAATCATCTCCATCATTGCCATTTCCTACTTTCGTAATTGCATGCACTTCTCCAACTAACATTATTAGAAAAAAAAGTATGACAAATAATAATTTCACTTTATCCCTCCTTACTGAGATATTTTAATAAATGCAGACTCCAAGTGATAAACATCATCAGCATTTTTATTTTGGTTATATTTTTCAGAGAGATAATCTTGAAAATCTCTGATTTCTTTTTTTATTTTCTCAAGATCTTTATTTTTTATAGTAAAGCTAACTCCTGCAATTTCTCTTTCTTCTACTTTTTGTTCATCTAGGGCAGAAATAGATTTTTCGAGCATGCTTTTATGAAAATTTCTTATTGCTTTTGAAGGAATATCTTTTGTAGTCTCTATGACGTCATGAATGATTTCATAACCACGACCCTTTAGATTCAAAAGTCCCGCTTTTACAAGTTTTTCAATTGCTATTTTTACTTCAAAAGATGAAACACCTAACCTTTTAGCTATCCACTGATGATCCCATGAGAAGTTTTTTGTATTTATTAAATTAAGAATTCCAAAACAATACCACTCAGAAATGATAAAAGAAAAGTCTGAGTTTAATTTTTGAACATTTTTTGAATAAGTTGCTTCAACTTCGATACCTTCATTTTCTTGAAAGACCATCTCCTTTAATTTTTCTATTTCAGCTCTAGTGTATCCTAGAGCTTGAGATATTTTCTGCGCTGATTTAGAAGTAAGCTTTCTTTTTCCGTTTAAAAGTTCAGATAAGGCTCCAGGCGACACTCCTAAAAGTTTAGCAAAGGCCCTTTTGGAATAACTTGGGTTTCTTTTTACTCTTTCAAGAAACTCTTCGTTTAATAAATCCTTGTAGTTATTGGCTTCAATCATCTGGGAGCAATGTAGTACTAAAATGGATGAAACTCAAGAATTTTGGAACAAAGTGATCCAAAAAATGGAACATTGTGAATTTTTTACAAAAAAAAAGGGACTTAACCAAGTCCCTTAGAGTTTAAAATAAATTTAAAATTAATCTAAATTCCATCTGGAAGCATTACTGAACAAGTAAAAGTACAAGTTCCAATTTCATAATCTTCAAAGCTAACTTCGACTTCACCATTTTCTAAAATAAAAAACCCACCTCTTGAGTCTTCATCAAAAGAAACTCTAACTTTACCTTCAGTAATTTTTTTGTAGCTGGCGCTTCTAAGAGTTTCGTCATCTCTAAAACCTAATTTATGAGATAATCCTACTGTTGCAGATTGATCCTCAAATGACATTGAGTCAAAGCTAGATAAATAGACTTTCATGTCTGAATAAACTCTACAGTCTGTGCTTTCTGAAGCCTTACAAGTAGCTGCTAGCGATTCATAAGAAAAAGCAGCTGAGCTTAATAAAATAAAAATTGATAACATAATAGATTTCATGAATTCTCCTTTTGAGGAGTTTTAACATGAAAAAAAAATAAATAAGCTAGTAGAGTAAAAGTTATAAACCTGTTAACTTTTTAAACAAAAAAGGAGCTCAATGAGCTCCCTTCTTTCAATTTAAATTTAATAAAAAAACTACTTTCTTAAACCAAGCTCAGCAATTAACTTCTGATATCTTTCCTGATCTTGATTCTGAATAAATTTAAGAAATCTTCTTCTTTTACCAATCATCTTCATCATTCCTCTTTTTGAATGATAATCATGCTTATGATCAGCAAAGTGACTAGTAAGATACTTAATTTTTTCAGTTAAAATAGCTACTTGAACTTCTGGTGAACCAGAATCTGTTGGAGTTTTTCCAAACTTAGCGACTAATGCTTTTTTTTGTAATTTTGATAACATAATAGATCTCCATAAAACCCAGAAAGTATAATCAAACCGAGTCAAAGGTTAATAATTTAGATCTAGAAATTAACGCAAATGCTCTTTCATGTAAAGTTTTAACTTACCTAGAAGCCTCGATTCAATCTGCCTAATTCTTTCTCTAGAAACCCCGTACTCATCTGCGATTTTTTGAAGTGATAAAGGCACCTCATCAAGCAGTCTTTTTTGGAAAATATCTCTATCTCTAGGCTTTAAATCCTCTAAAAATGAGTCTAAGTTATCTTTCAAGATCTCAAGTTCAATCTTATTACCTAAGACTTCATCCATCGACTCATCATCACTTGGTATAATCTCGTGAAGACTTGGTGCATTATTTCCTTCAAGAACTGATTTATCTATGGAAACTTCTCCACCTTCAGGGCCCAATCTTTTTTCCATCTCAATGACCGACTTTTCGGAAACATCAAGATTTTGAGAAATCATTTTAACAGTGGGCTCAATCCCCTGATTCATCAATCGCTCTTTTTCCTTCATAAGATTATAAAATAGTTTCTTTTGCTCGGCAGTAGTCCCAATCTTTACTAGTCTAAAATTATCTAAAATAAATTTAAGAATATAGGACTTTATCCACCAGCTAGCATAATAAGACAGCTTCGCTCCTTTTGAAGGATCAAACTTTGAGACTGCTTTCATTAACCCCATATTTCCTTCTTGGATTAAATCCATCACATTTTGATGGGCCTTTCTATACTCCATTGCAATTTTTACTACTAACCTAAGATTTGCTAACACGAGCTTCTTGGCAACTTCTAACTCTCCAGTTTCATAGAGCTTCATCGTTAACTCTTTCTCTTCCTCACGAGATAATAATTTATATCTTGATACCTCTTTAAGGTAAGCTTTTAGAGGATCACCAATACTTACGTCTTTAGAAGTTTTCGCAACCTCGGTAGAGTTCATTATTGAAGGTATTAGATCATTTTTATTTTCACTCATAGAGCATAAAAATATCAATAACACAGTTATTGTCAAGGTGAGTCGAACTAAATTTCCTGGTGGCTCCCAAGAGATCTTATCTTGATAAAATTAAAAAGATGATAAGAATAGTAATCTTTTTCATATTCACTTCATGCATAGGCATTCAAAGCTCTCTTAAGTTCTCTCTAGAAAAAAGTAGCTTAGAGCCAATTAGCTCTCAAGACTTTTTAGCTGTCCTAGGAAAAAAAGATCTAGAAAAAGACAAAAACTTCAAACTCTATTTTACCTCTCAAAATAAAGTGCCTTTTTTTATAGAAGGTGTCTTGCATCATTGTGATATCGAACAGAGATTAGAAAAACAAATTGAAACTTTTGATGACACTATTCATTTTACATATAGAATTTATAAAAAAGTTCAAAGTAAAAATAAATGTTTAAATGCGAATATTGAAAAATTTAAATTATATAGAAAAGAATTCTCTCATCTTGAATATAAAAGATTCGCATTAGCATATTTCCAAAAACTTTTTGGAGAAGTTGAAAACTTGAATACTTATAAAATCGAAGATGAAAATAGATATGTTATTCAATTTTCTTATAAAAATAACGACAAGGCCGAACTAGAAACGAAAGCACAGCAAATCATCATCTCCTTAGATGAACTTTACCCTTCTCTCATTCTAGTTTCCAGCACCGGTTCAAAAGCTAGCTATGAGATTCTAGTAAACAACCCTAAAAAAGTCTTTTCTCAATTCAAGCAAGACTTTGAACTTGAAAGAATTATTAAAAACATAGAATTTTTAGAGAGAGATAATATATTCAAAGAAGATTTAGACTTAGTTAAAATGTCAGATGAGCCGACTATCTCAGATTTTATTCATCTTTTTTAAATAGGCTTCAGTAGATTTTAAATTGTATTTTGAAATTTGATTTAAAATTTGATTTTTTGATAAAACCAATTTCTTTTCTGCATCTTCCTTGAAGTTTACAAAAACATTGGATTCATCTAACTGTCCATTTTTAAAATCATCATAGTCATCTTCAATCTGAAAGTTTACCCCAAGGTTTAATCCAAATTCAAAGAAATCATTTTTAGATTCTTCAGTATTTAATTCTGAAAAGAAATAACTTCCTAAAGTTGCACATTGAATCAATCTTGCTGTTTTCAAGACATGCATCTCAATTATTTTTTTAAAAGTATTAAGATTTTCGTATAAATCTTGAACTTGACCAAGAATTAATCCCTTATAACCTAAGGAATCATTAATAAAATTAACAAGCTCTTTCTTTATATTAATAAGATGCAATTCAACATGAGACTGATGCAATAGAGCATCACCCGCTAAAATTGCTAATCCTTCATTATATTTTTTATGAAGGGACTCTCTCCCCCGTCTGAAATCATCATCATCCATCGCAGGTAAATCATCATGAATAAGAGTGTAAACATGATGAAGCTCTAGAAAAAAAGCGTATTTATAAATCTCCTGATTGAGCACCCCAAGATCTTTGCATATAGATAAAAAGAGATTAGGCCTAAACAACTTTCCAGCCGGTAATAAAGAATATTTTATTGCTTGAGATAATTGATCATTCTTTGAAAAACATTTATTTACTTGCTCTTCAAAGGTTTTTTGATAGTTCATGATTTTAACCTATCAAAGACCTGACATAAATAAAAGTGCTCCTTTGATCTAGGATTCATGTAAAGCTAAAATATAAGCATGAAAAAATTTAAAATTACTGATTATAAAATCTCTAGACCCAAATCATTCAATTTGAAATCTAGAAAAACGATGATTCCACTTTATTATGAAGACAATAAAGATTACAAAGATATCCTTGAAGATCTAAAAGAAGAGAACTTTGATCTTCAAAACAAACTTTATGCTCATGATAGATTTTCTTTACTTTTGATTTTTCAGGCAATGGATGCTGCAGGTAAAGACAGTACTATTAAACATGTTTTTTCTGGAATGAATCCAATCGGTGTAAAGGTCTCTTCATTTAAAAAGCCATCGGATAGAGAACTAGATCATGATTTTTTATGGAGAACGACGAGAAAGCTTCCAAGGAGAGGAGAAATAGGAATTTTTAATCGATCTTATTATGAAGAAGTTTTAATAGTAAAAGTTAGAAATGAAATATTAAGAAAGTACCAGAAACTCCCAAAAGACTTAACAAAGAACTTAAACTCCGTTTGGAAAAGTAGATATAAATCTATTAGAGATTATGAAGATCATTTGCAAAGAAATGGTACTATTGTTCTGAAATTTTTCCTTAACATTTCTAAGGAAGAACAAAAAGAACGATTTCTCAGAAGAATCAATATCCCTTCAAAAAACTGGAAATTTTCATCTACTGATATTGAAGAAAGAAAGTTATGGCCTAAATACATGAAGGCTTATGAAGATATGATCAAAGCAACCTCAACTCCCCATGCTCCTTGGTTCGTTATTCCGGCCGATGATAAGAAAAATATAAGACTTATGGTTGCCAAGATAGTTAATACTTATTTAAAAAAGCTCCCTATGAATTATCCGAGATTGCCTCAGGATGAGAAAGCAAAACTTCTGGCTTCAAAAAAATTATTACTTTCAGAGAAATGAGTATTCAAAAAACTTTAATTGAACAAAAAAACAAAGCAATCAAGGACATTGAAGACTTAAAAGAAGCAACTAAACCAGTAAAGCCGGATGTTTCACTCGGAAGGTTAACTAGGATGGATGTGATTGCTCAGAAGAGCATGAATGAAGAATCGTTAAGAGCTGCAGAGATGAGGCTAAAAAAAATAAAAAGAGCGATAAAAGCATTAGAAGATGAGGAGTATGGATTTTGCTTAAATTGCGAAGAAGAAATTTCAACCGCACGATTGAAAGCAATACCTTACGCAACAATTTGTATTAATTGCTCAGGTTAAGATATTTAAAATATCTTTTCTTAAATAACTTTGAGATGTCTTTCATATCTAAAATCACTAAATAATCTAGACATTGAAAAAAAGAATCATGATAAAATTTTCCATGTACTTTTGCCCCAGCTTTTAAATACATCTTTAGAAGAGGTGGACAATTCTTTTTATAAAAATCATCTTTCCACTTTTTAGTTAAAAATAAAGATGGTACCGGAGTCCAAGAAATAATATTATACTTATTTGATATTTTTTCTTTTTCAAAAAGAACATCAATCAGATGCATCCCTTTATTAAAATCTTCAGTGAAAAAACTAGCACAACCGAATAAGAAATCTGGTTTAACTATCTGGCAATAATTTGCTAGTCCATGCCATAACAAATCAAGAGTTCTCCCATCTCTATATTTTTTATGAATACATGCTCTCCCTAGTTCTAGTTTAATCCCTTCAATATTTTTAAATTTTCCAAGATTAAATTCATTCTCCGAATAATACTGGTCTCTTTCAAAGTTTGGATTCAGTCGATAGGTACCGATTATTTTATTTTTCTTGATATTTCTAATAATTAAATGATCACAAGAAAAATCTATTTCATCATAATCAATTTTGAAATATTTTCTTTTCTTTTTTGCTTGCTCTTTTACTAAGACTTTATATCTAAGCCTAAAAACTTGATACAGCTCAAAGATATTGGACGCAATCTTGACTTCATATTTACCAGATATAAATGAAAAATTAATCTTTGCCTGAAAACTCTTGAATTCATTCCAGAAATCAAAACTATCTGAAATTCCCTTTAGTCTATACTCTTTTGCTAAACTCATAGTTAAAGTTTAAGAAGAAAAATACTTCACTTGGTTAAGAGTGATTTAAGATTGTATTAAGATAAGGTTAAGGGCTAAAGAGATTTTAAATATTCAATAATAGAATAGATTTCGTCTTGGGTATAATTTTTCATAAATTTAAAGTAATGCCCTTTATTCGAATGTCCTTCTCTTTTTGTATAATAAATATTTCTTGCTCCGGATTCTGCTTTATTCACAAATTCTTCGTAAGCTCTGGAACCTTTATTAGGATATTCTAATCCAATCAACTTTTTATCGAATCTATTCTCTTCACCAGCATTTTTCATATCAAAAAACTTTTGTCTTTTTGATGGCTCCAAGAATAAATCATACAAGGTTGGTACTGAAGCATTGTGTAAATAAGGAAACCTGGCCCAAATTCCCCATAGGTTTGGAGCTACATATCCTTTTTTATCTCGATGGTTTAATTTTAGCACATCTGAAATAGAACTTTTTTCAACAAGACGTGCGTATTCATCCCAACCTTTTAATCTATCTTCATCAGTTTTCACCACTTCAATCGGGATAAGCTTAGGCCTATGATAAATGGGATATCCATCCTCTCCTCTTTGATGAACTCCATGACATTTCGCACAAGATTTATCAAAGAGTTTTTTTCCAAGCTTTGCTCTCAACTCATTAATATCAAATGGATAAGCTGGAGACTCAAATTTATAAATGATGTTTTCAACAGCATGAGTTAACTTTGGTAGAACGGCTCTTAAGTGTTCAGAACTATCACTTGCAAATAATTCAGCGCCAAACTCCCAACCAATGTTTTCTCCACTAGATTCAGCTCCCCAAAATATTCCAGTCTTCCTTTTTTCTTTTAATCCCCAAAGATGAGGAACCTTAACCTGCGCTCTAGAGACTCTACTTCTATAAGGAACTTTAGCTTCTTTATAAAAAAAAGTTTTTATACTTGAATCGGGAATAAGTCCCATACTTAAATTTGTAATTTTTTGATCAGCACTTATTTGAGCAAAGTTCATTGCTACTTTTTGAATCTTAAGGAAATCTGGATTTGTTCTATTGGTTCCCCATATCTTTTGAACTAAAACAGCATCGGCTCCAATTCTTCCAACGTCTATTGTTTTATTACCTAGACCTGCAATAAACTTACCAGCTGCTTTTCCTCCATGACAAGCAACACAGCCCAAAACACCAACATCCATGCCTTTGTATTTTTCATTAAATAGACCTGCAACTCTATCTTCTAAGACATTAAACCCGTAAGTTTCTTGAAGTCTTTTTTTAAATATGAACTTATCAAGTTTTGATAATTTCTTGTTCGATTTTTTAAAAATATTTACATACCTTGAAAGGTTCGGTGAAACAGTCATTCCACGACCATTCTCAAAAAAGTTTAAATCTAAAAATTCTTTTTTGGCTTGCTCTGATAATTCAAACTTATTCTGAGAATAAGTTGTAAGGCTAATAAGTAATAAAATCAATTTCATTACTTAAAGTTTGGTATATTCTAGTTACTAATTCAATGTCGATTTATATACTTTGCAAGAAGGCAAAGAAAATTTCTTGATCTTATCGCCAAAAAGACTATAGCTCATCTCAACCTCACCTGTTTCTTTATAATCTGTAAGGTTTAGTTTTATTTCTTTTGGTTTATGATAATCATTCTCATCTTTATACCTCGATCCCCGGAACCAAGAACGAGAGTTATAATCTTTAGTATGATGAGGATAAAGAACCATAGCTTCTTTCTTTAAAAAATTATTTGTAAAGACCTTAACTGGCAATGACATAACATTAGAAGAATAGTAATGAACAATTCCTTTAAAAAAAGTTTTAATCCTCCATTGCTCTTTCAATATTGAATTCATTAAAGACTCAGGACTTTTTACACATACTGGGATCAAGTCATTTAAACTTATATTCCAAGCAATTGCTTTATCGTCTATTTGAGTTTGAATAGAGTTATAGATCTCTTTGCTAGTATTAACATCAAAAGAGACTCGCTCTTCAGATTCACATAAAGAATCTAGTTTAATATTAGTATTTTCAATAGACATACATAATGAACTCATCCCCATTGCAACTTTCAAAGTATCATCTACGAAGCCTCGCTTCCCTTTATATGATCTAAAGTTTAAAGGATCTCCAGTATAATCAAAGGGATTGTAGTCAGGTTTCTCAAGAGGTCCAAAATATTGATAATCAACTTTTTGAACTTCTTCTACCATTCCAACAAATAAGCCATTTTCTAAAACAAGAGGCGATCCAGAATGCCCTCTAGCTAGATCACAATTTCTTAAAACTAAGTCTTCTGAATAACTGGAAATATCTCCCTCATTTAAGATAGTATTTTTAGCATTCACACATCTTTCTTTATGAACCTGAATTAAGTTTTCGGAAAGATGAAAGCTTGTTGTATAAACATGAACATCTTGAAGATCTTTTACTCCAGCTCTAGAAAATTCTACTTCTTCTCGTTTAACAGAATGATCTAATTGAATTAAAGCATGAGTTCCAGATAAAATAGAAGAACATTTTCTTATATAAGGTCTTTTGGTTTTACTAGGTAAATAAATAGTTACTTCATCCTGGCAATCTTCATCATCAATAAGTCTCGTACATTCATTAGTGGTTAATATCTCACTTGGTGAAATCAAAACACCAGTACAAGCACCTCTTCCCCTTACTTGAATGTGAGCTAAATAACTTGGACAATTAGAAGTCATAGAATCTTGCGATGTACAAGAAAACTCAATTGACTTAGGCTCAATAAGTACTTGCTCACCTTCATCATTTAAATCATAGTCGGTATCTACATTCGGTGAGATATAATCATCATTATCAAATATAGAATCAGATGAATTACAGCCTAGTAAAATCAGGGTTAGAATAAACAATATTTTCATATAAGCCTCAAGTTTGAGAACTTATAGCGCGGAGCACTATTTAAGGATAGCTATACTGAATAATTTTCTTAGTAGTAGATATTATTTACCTACAAATCCCCCTAGAGTCATCTTCATAGGGTCTAAAGCTTTCTTTAGTTCATCTTCAGATAGATCACACATTTCCTTAGCTACTTCTAATAATGCTCTTTTTTCGGCGTAAGCCTTTTTAGCAATTTTAGCGGCCAAATCATATCCAATTAGCGGATTTAATGCGGTAACTAGGATAGGATTTTTATTCACCTTATCAGCAACATTATCAGTGTTTACTTTTACAAGACTTACTGATTTCGAGGCAAAGTTAGCAGAAACATTTCCAAGTAAATTAATAGATTCTATTAAATTATGAGCAACTACTGGAAACATTACATTTAATTCAAAATTTCCAGACTGAGCAGCAATAGTAATCGTAGAATCATTTCCAATTACTTGAGCACAGACCATACAAACTGATTCTTCTATGACTGGATTTACTTTTCCAGGCATAATCGATGATCCTGGTTGAAGTGCTTCAAGTACAATATCTCCTACTCCAGAGTTAGGGCCTGAATTCATCCATCTAAAATCATTAGCAATTTTTAATAAAGACGTTGCGTAAGTTTTTAGCATAGCACTTAACTCTGCGGGTGCATCGACAGTCGCTTGCGCTTCAAAATGATCTTTTGCCTCTGTGAATTGATATCCAGTTTTATCACTCATAGCTTTTGCAAATTTTGAACCAAATTCAGCATGAGTATTTATTCCTGTTCCAACAGCGGTTCCACCTTGAGGAAGCTCAGAGACTCTTTCCAAAGATGACTTTACTCTAGCTACTCCTAACTCAACTTGCCTCGCATAACCACCAAAAGTTTGCTTGAAAGTCACAGGCATCGCATCCATCAGATGTGTTCTTCCTGTTTTAACTATATCTTTAAATTCTTCACCTTTCGCTAATAAAGAATCCCCTAGTTTGCTCATTCCAGGAAGTAGAGTTTCATTGACTTTTAAAACTGCCGCTACTCTAAGGGCCGTTGGGAATACATCATTAGAGCTTTGACCAAAATTTACATGATCATTAGGGTGAACAAAAATATCTTCATTTTTTTCTTTCGCTAATTCATTTGCTCTTGAAGAAATCACTTCATTAGTATTCATATTTGAAGAAGTACCAGATCCTGTTTGATAAATATCAATTGGAAAGTGATTATCTAGCTTTCCTTCAATCACTTCTTCAGCTGCTTTCATAATTAAATTTGCAATATTAGAAGGAATTAATCCTAACTCTTCATTTGCTTTAGCAGCACAGTATTTTACTAAACCTAGAGATTTAATAACTGATCTTTTCATGACTATTCCACTAATAGGGAAGTTATCTACCGCTCTTTGAGTTTGTGCTTGATAGTACGCATTCTTAGGTACCCTCACTTCTCCCATTGAATCTTTTTCTATTCTCATCTCAGTCATATTATCTCCTTAAATCTGAATGAAAATATCATAAAGCTTATATTGTCTGTTTGTCACTTGCTTTGAATTAAAGGCCTATAGATTTCTTTATGTCTGAATAGTAAAAATAGACAAGTGAGAAACATCAAAAGGCCCTGACCGATGGGTTTGTTAAATAAAAATATATGAATACCATATATATTAAAAACGACAGGAACTAAGGCTATTAAAATCAAGGGAACTTTGAAATTTAAAACCAAGCAAATACCTCCAATCAATTCCACAAGTTTTGCAGCATGCATAATAAAATTCGTCTTCCAAAGAGTTTGAAAAATTGCTAGCATGTCATCACTCATCCCTAGACTCTCTAGGGGAACTGTTACTCCAATTCTTGAATTAACAATTAAAATGTACCCTAACCATAATCTTAGCCCTAACTCTATAAAATCAATGACCTCATAGTTTCTTAACTTGTAAAAAAAATTCAATCCTCACTCCTTAGATAATTTTATTTAATGAAATATCAAATATTCCCGTTTTCTTATTATTTTTTTCAACAAAATCAATGATGACATTTTCTTGCTCTGCCTTTGAAAGGTTTTGCAAAATTTTATCATTTTTATTGTATTGATTTCCCTTAAAATACATTTGAGTCGTTAGTTCTTCGTAACCTCTAAGATGAACTTTCACATGAATATGAGGAGGCCTAATCCAATCATTAGAAGCTGGATAAGTTCCAGGAATAATCGTTCTAAATTTATAGTTTCCCCTATTATCAGTTATTGATTTTCCCCAGTATTGAAAATTTGAATCCAATTCCGCTGAATTTGTATCATTGGAATGATTGTATCTTCCACTAAAACAAGCTTGCCAAATCTCAACCATAGCACCTTGAACAGGTTTACAATTTTGATCTAAAACTCTTCCTTCAAGATATACGACTTCCCCTTTGGCGGGAGTCGAAGAACCTTTAACAAAAAGAAGATCAGAATCAGAATTCAATAAATCCCCTTCAGGATAAAAAGGCCCTTCGGCTTGAGCAGGAGTCATAAAACAAGATTGAGCGAATGCAGGAGAACTTAGGATACCTAGCCCTGCGACAAATGTACTTTTAAAAAATTTTCTTCTTTCATTCATAGTTATTTCCTTCGTTAGAATAAAAATAAACTACATCTTCAAAATTAAAAAATTAATATTAACTTCTAATATGATAGGAAAAACGTATACTTCTATAATAAAAAATAGAAGAAGGTTAAATTCCATGAAGATTGCAATTATTCAGCTAAACATTGAATGGGAGGACAAAGAGGCTAATTTAAAAAAAGCAAAAGAGTTCATTACTCAAGCTAAAAAAGATGAATGTGATTTAATAGTCTTTCCAGAAATGTTTAACTCTGGTTTTTCCATGAACACTTCTAAAACCTCAGAAGATATTTCAGGGCCCACAATTTCTGAGTTAAGAAAAAAGGCATTAGAAAATAAAATATCTATTGTCGCAGGATTATGCTTAAAAGACACTTCTTTAGCTAAAAATATTGGCGTCTATATCAATGATAAAGGAGAACTTATTTCTCAATACACTAAAAATCATCCTTTTTCATTTTCAGGTGAGCATAATTATTTTCAATCAGGGTCAGACCAAGTTATTTTTAATATCAATAATTTAAAAGCCAGTCTCTTTGTTTGTTATGACCTTAGATTCCCAGAAATATTTAGAAAAGTAGCTAAAGAAGTTGGAATTATTTTTGTCATAGCTAATTGGCCAGAATCTAGAAAAGATCATTGGGAAACATTAATCAAGGCAAGAGCTATTGAAAATCAATGCTATATTCTCGGTGTAAATCGACTAGGTTCTGATGGGAACAATCTTAAGTACCATGGTGGATCTATGCTTGTTGATCCTTGGGGAAAAATTATATCAGGCCCAGAATATTCAAAGGAATACTTCACAGTTAAAATAAACCAAGAAAGAGTAAGAGAAATCAGAGAAAAGTACCCATTCTTAAAAGATATGAAAATTTAACTTATTTCTTTATAAGATTCAGTTATTGCTTTTTTTAATCCTTCATAAATTTTATCTGCTTCATTAACAGTTAAAATTAATGGAGGAGCCAGTAACATATGATCACCAATAGAGTAATCCACAGTCCCTCTACAACCATAGGTGACTAGACCATGCTTAAAAGAGTGAGCTTCTACTAATTTACTAAAAAATTTAGAAGGATCAATCGGCTCTTTGGTTTCTTGATTTTTAACGAATTCAATTCCTAGAAAAAGACCCTCGCCTCGAACATCTCCGACACATGGAATGTCTTTTAGAGATTCAAGTTTACCCTTTAAATAGCTACCAACATTTTTTGTATTCTTTACTAAATTATGATCTTTAATATAATTTAATGTAGCATTCCCAACTGCCGCAGCAAGAGGAATACATGAATAAGTTTGACCAGAATAAAAAGGTTTTCCAGAACTTTTTAGAGTATGATAGACATGATCGTTAGCAATCACTGCACCTAAAGGGAAGTAACCCGAGCTTATCCCTTTAGCACAACATAAAATATCGGCGTAATTACCAAAATGATCCATTCCAAAATTTGAACCTGTTCGCCCAAATCCTGTCATGACCTCATCACTTATTAATAAAATATCATGAGACTTACAAATTTCTGAAATTCTTTTAAAGTAATTCTCCGTTGGCCCAACCGCCCCTAGAGCAGCTCCCACAAAAGGTTCAGCAATAAAGCAAAAAATTTCTTGATTAGAATCAATCATTTTTTCAAATTCTGAAATCAAAAGATTTTCATATTCAAGATTTGAAAGCCCTTCTTCTTTTCTGTATTCAAAACAACATGATACATGTTCATGTCCAACCATTAAATCTGTATAATATCCTCTTCTTGCTTTTAATCCCCCTACATCAAGAACTGTTAAAGAATTACCATGATAACTTCCCCACCTGGCCAAAACTTTTTTTCGATTTAAACCCTTCGTTTTTTGATATTGGTAAGCGAGCTTTATGGCATTTTCTACAGCTTCAGTTCCACCACAAATTGTCCAAGCATGGTTAAAGCTGTCTGGAGCAAAGTCGCAGATATTTTTTAGATAACTTTCTAACTCTTCATTATAAAAAACATGGGTTGGATAAACAGCTAATTTTTTAGACTGATCAAAAAGCACTTGAGAGATTTCTTCTACTCCATGACCAATATGTGTTACTGCTGCAGTACATCCCGAAGTATCAATATACTCTTTTCCTTCTTTATCATACAAATATACCCCTTTCCCATACTCAACAAGAGGGTATTCTTTTTGATAATCAGAGCAGATTAGCTGAGAGTTAATTAAATGTGACATCAAGAAAGCCTTTTGTGGATTATAAAATGAGTTAAAGATACACTAGATATTTTATAGTAAATTTACCTCGATTATCCAATATAAATCTCTAAAGGATTTAAATTTGAATCAATACATAAACAATGATACGTATTCTGTATGATAGAATCATTTGCAGATATACACTACTTTCTTGAAGCAGCAAAAGTTAAAAACTTTTCAAGAGCATCTGAGAGACTAGGAATAACCCAACCAACTTTATCTAGATCAATTAAAAAGCTTGAAGAAGTAGTAGGAACAGATTTATTTATTAGATCCAAAAAAGGTGTAGAACTCACTCCTGCAGGCAAAGAAATATTTCTAAAGTCTGAAAGTATTTTAAATTCATGGGACCAAATAAAATCAAATGCTCTTGGAATTACAAATGAGATCAGAGGAAATATAAAATTAGGAGCTCATCCATCAGTTGCAATCCATACTATTTCTCATTCTCTTTCATCTGTTCTTGAAAATCATCCAAATCTAAATATTAAACTTGTTCATGAGTTATCAAGAGTCATCAACGAGATGATCATTAGTTTTCAAATTGATCTAGGTATAGTAGTTAATCCTATTAAACATCCTGATCTTATTTTAACAAAACTTGGTTATGATGAAGTATGCCTCTGGAAATCAAAAAAAACAAATAAAAACAACGACGTCAACTCAAATCAAGCTGTCTTAATATGTGATGAGTCTCTCTCTCAAGTAGAGTCACTCAAAAAGAAGTTCAAAAATCAAAAATTAGTTTTTTCAAGAGTACTTAATTCATCTAGCCTTGAAGTGATCACTCAACTTGTAAGCGATGGCGTAGGGATTGGAATTATCCCTTCTCGAATTGTAAAGGTTCTTCATCCCAAAACTTTAGAAAAAATTCAAAAAACTCCTGTCTTTAAAGATGAGTTTTATTTATCTTATCGTGTGGAAAACAAAAACATTGCCTCTATTAAATTTTTAGTGGATCATTTTAAATCTTCATTCAAGATTTAAAATATGGATTTAAACGGACTTAACAAACAACAAAAAGAAGCTGCTTCAATCATCAATGGGCCTCTTCTCATTCTAGCAGGCGCAGGCTCGGGTAAGACCAGGACTATTACTTATAGAATGGCCAATCTTATCAAGAATCATAAAATTAAGTCTGAACAAATTCTTGCTCTTACTTTTACCAATAAAGCAGCGAGAGAAATGAAAGAGAGAATCCAAAAACTTGTCGGAAAGAAAAATGCTCCGCTAACTCTTACCTTTCACTCACTTGGCTTGAACATTTTAAGAGAACAAATTTCAAAACTAGGGATGAATAAAAATTTCACTCTCTATGATAGATCTGATCAACTGAGTATCTTAAGACAGGCTCTGAAACATTTAAAAAATGGTAAAACATTTGATAAACAAACACTTTTAACTATGATGGGAGATTTAAAAAATAAAAATATCTCTCCAGAACAATACGCTCATACTTTAGAGTTTGATGAAAGTGATGATTATTGTCTTGCCCTAGAGTATTGTTATAAATATATCACTGAGAAGATGAGATATTTTAATGCAATTGATTTTGATGATATTTTATTACTCACAAATAAATTATTTGAAGAAAACCCTGAAATTGCGATTGAATACTCTAAAAAATATTCTTATATAACAGTAGATGAGTATCAAGACACTAACCCTATTCAGTTTAACATTTTAAGAGCGCTCACCTCTACTCACCAAAACATCTGTGTTGTGGGAGATGATGATCAATCGATCTACAAATTCAGAGGTGCTGATATTGAGAATATCTTAAGTTTTGAAAATCAGTTTCTGGGTGCAAAGGTAATTAAATTAGAAGAGAATTATAGATCAACGACACAAATTTTAGATCTATCAAACACAATTATTAAAGAAAATAAACATCGTAAAGATAAATCACTTTGGAGTTCTAACTCAGGTGGTAAGCTTCCTTTTTTGTGGCAGACATTAGATGGAACTCACGAAGCTCAAATAGTCATAGATGAAATAGATCGTCTGAGAAATGATGGTGTCTCATTAAATGAAATCGCTGTATTATATCGATCCAACACTCAGGTCCCTCCATTTGAAGATCAACTTAGACTTAGCATGGTTCCTTATAAAATCCTTGGTGGTAAAAAGCTTTATGAAAGAAAAGAAATCAAGGATAT
>JAHDHG010000169.1 GCA_020631435.1 Bacteriovoracaceae bacterium
AGAGTTTTACGAAACCTTGAGATATTTTGAAAATCAGATCAAATACTTAAATATAAAGTTGAACTTAAGTAGTGAATATAAGTCAGAGATGTCTAAAGAATATGATGAAGTTGTTTTTGCAACAGGAGTCATTCCAAGGATTCCTCCTATGAATGGCGTCGATCACCCGAAAGTCGTTACGTATAAGCAAGTTTTATCGGGAGAAGTTAACGTAGGAGAAAAAGTCGCAGTAATTGGTGGAGGAGGAATTGGATAAGACACTTCTTCCTTTTTACTTAAAAGAAAAGATAATTTTTTTGAATTTTGGGGAATTGATAAGACTCTTGAAAAACCAGGTGGACTAACAACAGGCAAAGTTCACCCTGCGCTAAGGTCAGTAACATTACTTCAAAGATCAGATGGAAAGTTTGGTAAAGGTCTAGGAAAAACAACAGTATGGGCTCATCGAAGAGCTCTTAAAAAGGAAGGGCTTAACTTTTATAATAATTGCGTTTATGAAAAAATTGATGACGAAGGAATTCATTTTAAATCAAATAATGAATCTCATGTTTTAGATGTTGATCATGTTATTTTGTGTGCAGGGCAAACAAGTTACCGTCCTTTTGAAGAAGTGACATATATTGGAGGTGCTAAAAATGCAAAAGCAATTGATGCTAAAAGAGCAATTAAAGAAGGATTTTTATTAGGACTAGAATTATGAAAGTCTATTCTAAGAATGATTTTTCTAAACTTGAAAAAAGAGATAAGGCAAACTTGTTCAATTGTTTTCATGGTTTTAAAAGCCCAGTATTAATTGGAACAAAAAACTCAGAAGGAGTAGAGAACCTTGCAATCTTTTCAAATATCTTCCATATAGGAGCCAATCCACATTTTATTGGGTTTATCTCAAGGCCAGACTCTGTTGATAGGCACACTTTAGAAAATATTAGAAAGCAAAAATTTTACACTCTGAACTTTTTAAATATAGATCAAATCAAAAATGCTCACCAAACTTCAGCGCGATATGAAAAAAATCAATCAGAATTTACTGAATGTTCTTTTGATTCATACTATACCCTGCTTCCCGCTCCCTATGTCTTAGACTCTAATTTTAAACTCGGGTTAGAGTTAAAAGAAGTCATTGATATAAAGTTAAATGGTACACATTTAATTGTAGGGGAATGTTTAGAGGTGATTTCTTCAAAAGATATTGAGAGTTTTGGTCTTCATGATGTTTCGAATGTGGCAGTAAATGGACTTGATCGATATTATAAAGTAGATCCTATTGTTAGGTTTAGTTATGCAAAGTCAGACCGAGAAGTCTCTAGATTAGATTTTAACTAAATAAATAATACTATATTCGCTCTTTCACTCTCAAATTTTCTCTATAGTATATGAGCTTGTGAAAACTTTATTATTTATCTTAAATTTATCTATCGCCTTTTCCCAGGGACTCCCTGAAAAAACGAATCATGATAAGTTAAAAAGTATTCAAAGAGTTGATTTAATTACATTTGGATCTTCTAATCATCAAAGTTTACCGTCTCTTCATTGGGCAGAGATGAAAAGATTAAATCCAGATTTAGTTTTATTACTTGGAGATAATGTCTATAACGATTTCTTGAGCTCAAAATCTTTAGAAAAAAACTATGATAAGCTTAATAATAACTTTTTATTCAAAAAGCTTATTGAGGAAAGACCTTTTATTGGAATATGGGATAATAGAGATTATGGCTCAGATGATGGGTATCTTTATCCTCTTAAAAATTTAAGTAAAAAACTTTTTATGAATTTTTTCCAGATAGATCCTATGCATGAAATGAGAGATAGGGTTGGGATCTATTCTAGTTATTCTATTGGTTCGGGTAATGAAAAGGTGAAGTTTATACTTTTAGATACTCAATCTTTCAGAAATAAACTTTATATGAAAGAAAAAGATATCTTAGGCAAAGAACAGTGGGCCTGGTTAGAAAAAGAATTATATTACTCTGATGCAAAAATTAATTTTATCGTTTCTAGTGATAGTTTCTTTTTTAGGCCTTCAAAAACTAAAGATTTTGATAAGTGGATAGATTATCCGAAATCTTTTAAACGATTAATGGACATGATTGATAGAATCAAAGTTCCGGGAGTTTTTTTTCTAAGTGGAGATAAAAGATTTAGTGTTATCCAAAAGTTTGATTATCAGTTTAAAAGATACTATGAATTTTTATCTTCAAGCTTAACTCATAGAGGTATGGTTCATGGTAAATCTCTCAAAGAAGTTTATGGTGATGACCTTTATGCTGGAAGAAACTTCGGTTCAATTAAAATTTCTTGGTTTCCTATTCCAGCATTAACTTTAAGAATACATTCATCTAATACTGGACTTGTGAAAGTGAAAAAAAATTATCTTTTAAAAGATAATAATTTTATTGAAACAACAGACGGACCATTGAAAAACTAACAATCCGTGTTAAACTCTCGTTAGGGAGTTTTCATGAGAATTCATAACACACTTACTCAAAATAAAGATACTTTTCAGTCAATTGATCCAGATCACATCAAAATGTATGTATGTGGGCCAACTGTTTATGATTTTCTTCATATTGGAAATTTCAGAGGTGCAATATTTTTTAATCTTCTTAGAAACTGGTTAGTGAAAAAAGGAAAGAAAGTTACTTATGTTTATAACTATACAGATGTTGATGATAAAATTATTAAAAGAGCTGCTGAAGAGGGAGTTGAGCCAAAGGTTATTTCAGAGAGATACATAGAAGAATTTGAAAAAGATTTTAATCGCCTAGGGCTTAAAAAACATGATCATAATCCTAAAGTTACTGAGTATATGGACGAGATAATCAAATTTGTAGAAGATTTGATTAACAATGAGAAGGCTTACGAGATAGATGGAGAAGTTTTTTATTCCATCGATAAATTTTCAGATTATGGAAAGTTAAGTAAAAAGAAGCTTGATGACTTAGAAGCGGGACAAAGAGTTGAAGTAGATGATAAGAAACAGAACCCTCATGATTTTGTTTTATGGAAACCAAGTAAAGAAGGGGAGCCCTCGTGGGCCTCACCTTGGGGAGCCGGAAGACCAGGTTGGCATATTGAATGTTCGGCCATGATTCAAGCAATATTTAATAAAGAAACAATTGATATTCATGGAGGAGGTATTGATTTAATTTTCCCCCATCATGAAAATGAAATAGCGCAAGGTGAAGGAAGAACAGGTTGTCAGTATTGTAATTATTGGATGCATAATAATTTTATCAATATGGATGGAGAAAAGATGAGTAAATCTCTTGGTAATGTGATGAAAGCCAGAGATTTCATGGATAAGTATCATGGTGAGATTTTAAAGTATTTATTTTTATCTGTTCATTACAGATCAATGTTATCGATTTCTTCAGATCGAATTGAGCAAGTAATTTCTGCTCTTGATAGAATATATTCTGCAATAGATCTATCCAAAAAAGTTCTTCTTGATGTCTCTGAGAATGGAGAATTAGATAAAAAGTTTGATCAATTGTTAAATGAGCTTGATATTAAAATTGCATCTTCGCTAGATGATGATGTGAATTCTGCTGAGTTCATTTCATTTATTTTTGAAGGGGTAAGGGCCTTTAATGCCCTTGGGTTTAAGAACAAAAAATGGAATGCTAATCATAGAGCAAACTCTGAAAGATTTAATCATTGGATTAATGAGAATGGTCAAATGGCAGCATTATTTCAAGAAGACCCAAGTGAAATGAAAAATAGATTTGATGAAATTCTCATAAAAGAGAAAGAGATTGATATTTCTATAGTTGCTGATCTTGTTAATAAAAGAAATATAGCAAGAGAATCCAAAAATTGGGATGAGTCAGATAAATATCGAGATGAGCTAGTAGCAATGGGTATAGAGCTTCAAGATGGCATTGGTAAAGGCTGGACCATCAAGAAATAACTCATTTTTTTACAGTTTTTGTAATATCTTCAAACTTAAACAAGTTTTCGCTTAATTCACTTAAAATAGTGATCTAGTGAAATTATTTATTTACCTTCTATTTATTTCTCTTATCTCTTGCAGTGGCAAGAATTCCGGTATTCAAGGTCAGAGATCTGCTGAGGAAGAAACTGATTATTTCAATAGTCCTTCGGAAGAATACCCTATTATTAAAAACTCAAAATATTCAAACTTACTTTCTGATTGTTCTAGAAAAATTAATGTAAGCTCTTCTTGTTATTTAGATGAACTGCCTTTTATCAATGATCAAAAAGGAGAAGATCAAATTCAAAAAATTCTTGAGAAAACAATAGTCTCACGAGATTGGATGGGAGAAAATTTTTTATTTTTATTGAATAAAAATAAAGACAA
>JAHDHG010000170.1 GCA_020631435.1 Bacteriovoracaceae bacterium
AATCGCTATGTATTCATTAATTTCATCATCAGAGAGATCAAACATTTTAAGCATTGTTAAGTCTGTATATCCTTTATCAATTCCAGGAGCTATTAAATAATAGCTGGTACTTAGGTGATGAGTATTTGATTTTAATTGAGAGAGTGTCTGAAAAGCATTTTTATATTCTCTAGACTTACTAAATACTAAATCATTCATGAAGCAGACCTGATCTGCACCAATAATAAGATCATTGGGAAATTTACTTTTTAATGCTAATGCTTTTTGTTTGGCAAGTATAATTGATCTTTGATTTGCGGGTATCTTATTATTATTAAGATACTCTCGTTCATCAAAATTGGAAGATACGGCTTCAAATGGGATAAGTAACTTCTTGAATAATTCAATCTTATATTTAGAAGTTGTTCCAAGAATTATTTTCACAAGTTTATTTTAGCAAATTTAATGCCTTAAACTCTTAACCCTTTACTTATTTCGGCCTGTCAATTTTTTTGACAGTTAGAAAATAATCCATGGTTTAGTAATGAATGATCAATAAAAAGATATAGTAAGCTATGAAGATTTTATCAATTATATTAATGGCCCTATTGTTTTCTTGTTCCAATAATCTAAGAAAAAGAAAAGTCACAGACCAAGTCACTACTACTACTTTAGAGATACTTTTTGATAACCTAGATGAATCAGAAGAGATAACAGATTCAGACTTGGATTCAAATACAATTCCTGATTCTAGCGATACTAAAAAATCAGAAAATAGGGATAATGCTGGTAAAGATAAAAAAAACGAGGACGGTACTCCTCCATCAGCTCCACCAGTTGAGGGAGATCCTGTTCCAGTAAAGCCTAACGAAGATCCAGATAAGAAAAAGAAAGATCCAGCAAAAAATGATCCTGCTAAAAAGACAGACCCAAAGTCTGATCCACAATCAACAACAACAACAACTACCACAACTACCACAACCAGTACTTTAACAGAAAAAAAACTACCACCTGAACCTTCTGTGCCATCAACTTTACCTGATCCAGAACCAACTGTTGCGTCAGAAGGGTTTCAATGCTTCATGAAAGATCATGATGGTGTGATGATTATGACTTCTGGTTATATTTCTGAAATTGAGAAAAAAGACAACTCCTCTCTTGAATGTGCATTAATAGATGGAGAAATTAAAACTGAAGAGAATGATGGTTTTTCTTTATTAATGAATGAACCCAATTTTAGTTTAGAAGTAACTGAGGTTAATAAAAATGGAACTAACATGAAATACTTAGAGATTTCAGGTGATTATAAGAATAAAGATAATAAATCTACTTCAATACAGTTTATTATCAGTGTGGAAGATTTAAGAAATTTAAACTATTCCAGCGATATAAATAACAACCAAGTCTCAGCTCAGGGTGGACTTATCTATTTCATTAAGAAAAGTGATGGAGTTTATCAAGAAACTCAATCGGCATATAGAGATAATAATGCTCAATGTTTTTTTGCTGAAGATTTTGTTTTCGGAGATTTATACGATTATCTTATCAAGGAATAGTTTTATAAACTTTTCTTTAATTGATTTCTCAAGATCGAATTGAGAATCTAGAGAAGTATAATTACTAAGATTAATTCCACATGGAAAAAGAGAACTCATACTGCGAATCATTTCTTCATTTTTTTCAAAATTGATTGAAATACCATGCTGTGTAACATATCTATAAAGACCCATTCCTATAGATCCTAATTTATAATCTTTAAACCATAGACCTAAAAATTTACCTTTGTAATGAAAGTCGTCAACTGCAAAAATTTCATTCAAGGATTCTGCAGAGAACTTTAATATCCTCATCATGTAAGTTTGAAGGTTTTTCTTTTTACTTGTCAGGTGAAATAATGGGTAAATATTTAACTGACCATTATGATGAAAAGTTAAGCCTCCACCTCTTTTAATTTGAAAAAGATCATAAGGTAGATCCGAATTTTCATTAAAATCAATTAAGTCGTGCTTTATACCTTCTTTGTCTCTTTCTAGGCCGGAACCGTTTGTTAAAACGTTGTTATGAGAGCAAAAGATATAAAGCTCAATAGAATTATCTTTTAGAATCAACTCATTCGCTTCAGATAAAAAACTTAAATAATCATTGAATGGCCAGTCCCACTTTTTTAAGATGAAACAAGATTTTTTTATTTCTTGGGAATTTAATTCAAATTTTTTAAATAAAGTTTCAGGAGTCATGCTCTTCAACGAATTTGAGGTAGTCTGCGGCCTTATAAGATGAACGAACCATTGCGCCAGAAGCCACAAATTTAAATCCCATTCTGTAACTTAATCTTTTAAGTTCTTCAAATTCATCTGGTTGGTAAAACTTTTCAACGCTTAAGTGTCTTTTACTTGGTTGTAAGTATTGTCCAAAAGTAACAATATCTACATCCACTCTTCTTAAGTCTTCTAAGGTTTCATGAATTTCTTTCATCGATTCACCTAAACCGACCATTAAAGATGTTTTAGTTGAAATAGAAGGGTAGTTCTTTTTATAAAAATCTAAACATTTTAAGGTTTTCTCATATCCCGCTCTTGGATCTCTAACTGGATGAGTTAATCTTTTAACCGTTTCAATATTTTGGGCAATGACAAAAGGATTGCTTCTAGCAAGTATGTGCATGAATTCTTCGTTAGCATTAAAATCAGGAATAAGCACTTCTACTTTTACATTCGGATGAACTTCGTGGATTTTATTAACAACAGCAGCAAAATGAGAACTACCATGATCATCTAAATCATCTCTGTCTACACTTGTAATAACTACATAGTTTAAATCCATTATCCCAACTAAATGAGCGGAATCTGGGACTTCGTTATGATTAATAAATCCTTTTGGGTTTCCAGTTTTTACGTTGCAAAACTTGCAGGCCCTAGTACAAGTATCACCAAGAATCATAATGGTTGCAGTTTTTTCGCCCCAACACTCAGATAAGTTAGGACACTTCGCTTCTTCGCAGACTGTGAAAAGACCTTTGGCCCTTAAATTTTTTCTAATCTCTAAATAGCTATCACCTTTAGGTATTTTTGCCTTAAGCCATTTAGGTTTGTCTTTAGAGATATCATAGGTCTTCATAGAATATATTTATCACTTTCTTCAGGTTAAGAAAATAAAATCATACCTCATTTAAAAAATGAGCATGTTCCCAATCGATTTTAATACCAACTTTTTTATCATTGAGTTTTAAATTAGTATGAAATCTAATCTTTTTTTCTTTATATACAGCTGTATTTAAATAGTATTTACCATCAAAATCAGAAGAGACTAACTCAACTTGGTATTCATCTCCTAAATAGATGAACTGAGGCCTAATGATGAGAATACCTTCTTTATGAAAATCAAAATTATGTTGTTTAAATATAGAAAATACTTTTGAATTTTCTTTCTTCAGTAATAGAACGTTGTTGGCTCCAAAAAAGTTTGCAGTAAAAAGAGACCTTGGTTTGAAATATATATCTAATGCTTTGTTTTGATCCTCCACCTGGCCAAACTGAAGTACAGACATAGTCTGTGAATACTTAATTGCTTCATCGATGAGCTGAGTAGACCAAATCACACTTCCCTTATTTTTTAATATATAGTCAAAGACTGTTCTAATTACTGTTTGTCTTGTGTTGAAGTCTATACCTGAAAATGTTTCATCAAAAAGGTACAGGTCTGCTTCATTCATTAAAAAAGATGCTAAAAAGAGTCTTTGTTTTTCTCCATTTGATAGATCTTTAACAGTTCTATGAATAGTGTTGGTGATTTCAAATTTGAATAATAGGTCTCTTGCTTTATTGATATCATCATTTTTAGTAGTAAGGAATTTTATTGGAGAGAGCTCTGAATTCAGTGATTCACCAGCAATGTGAGTAAGAGATTTTACTCTAAACTCATTTAAGTTCATAGTACCTGTTTGAGCTTTGAGTTCACCATTAATAATTTTTTGGATAGTTGTTTTACCTGATCCGCTTGGGCCAACGATACTGTGAACGGAATTATTTAAACTTAATGAGAAATTACTGATTCCAGAAGTTTCTTTAGAGTTATATTTATAAGAAATATTCTCAATTTGAAGGGAAGTCATTGTTGATATCAAAAACTTTTTTTGCGAAATCTCCAACTTTTAATTTGAATTCCTCTTTTGAGATTTCATCACTATTTAAATTTAATGTAGATTTAATTAATTCTTTATTCATTCCAGTAAACTCTTCTAATAAATCAATAGAAATAGAGTCTAAACTTTCAACTTTTTG
>JAHDHG010000171.1 GCA_020631435.1 Bacteriovoracaceae bacterium
GAAACGGCCTTTAATTGGCGTAGGGCTGCCCTAGAATTTAACTTATATCCAACAAGAAAATTGGAAAGGAGTTTATTCCAGCAAAATAAATTATCACTTCTATTGAGCTTATTTCTATCTTTTTTGATCATTTGTTTAAGTCAATTCCTTTGTTCTTTAGGATTTGAAAAGGAGTGATTTTAGATCCAATTTAAACCGAGGAACTTTTAGCATTTTAAATAAACTCAAAGCAAGATGATCTAAAGAATTAAAACTCAAAATGTTACAAAAGTTATCTATCGTTTACAGCTTAAGCTTTTCGTTTCGAATCTTAATCAATTTCTCTGAATATAAATTTCTAAGGTTTCATCTAATTCACCATGCTTTTTAGGAAGAGGGTGAGGAAAGCTTGATGAACAGATGTTGATTAAATGAATTTGTTCAAAATTATTGGCTTCTAGATAGTTAGATAGCTCTTCTTTATGTAAATAACTAAACTGAAAAGTATCATTCTTATAAAATCCTTGAAATGTGGATCTATAAAGTATTTTTTTATTTTGAAATCCAATGATTTCTTTTTCTGTATTCTTCTTGAAGTATAATTTGTCTTTATAATTCATGTTTTTTACATAAACTGAATCAATTTTCACACTATGAGGATAAGATCTTCTTGAATAACTCTTTTCTGTTAATCCTTTTTCTAAAATAATTTTTTTGCCATAACTTTCCCAAGGGAAATGAAAATATTTAGAAGTAAAGTTTCTCGAATGATCTCCTAACTCATCATTATCACTAATCTTATATTTTTGATATCCGATAGTATCCATTTTAAGGTGATGAAGCTTAATTAAGTTTTGATTCTCTCTTTTGTAAGCAACCCTTCTTTTAACATTTTCTATTCCAATATCTGCATAACTTGTATAAATATTATCTCTGGGATTTGAACATATAGAATTTAAAGCAATAGACTCCGCACCAACTCCGTGTGAACCTTGTCCAGCGTATGTAATCTTGTAAGATAAGCAAATTTCAGTAGCCCAAAGAGGAACAGTAAAAAGTAATAATAATGATTTCATAAAATCTCCATTAATTAAGATTAAAAATATAATGAATTATGAATTAGGCTTCTTAAGACACTCTTCATAATTTTCCTTTGCATTTAAAATCCAACAGTATTGACTGCTACATTTTGTGGCAAAATAGCATATTGAAATCTTTAAATGAAGAGCTATTGTAAATTATTCAAGGTTTTAGAAGTAAAGAGATGAATCGGTCGAAATAAAATTAGTTCTAGCTATTTGAATATAGATTAAGTTCATTTCATCCCCATAATGCACCACTTTTAGAGATACTTTCTCATAGTTTAAAAGTCCCTAAAGTTTCACATATTTCATTTTTGAAGTTCGAATCTCTGAAAAAATCAAGTTCACCGTAAGTGATTTGAGCTTCATTTGGATCATCAACTTCTTCTTCATTATTAAATATATAAACGTATTGGATGTGTTTCATTTTTCCAGGGAGTTGAGCTTTATATTTTTCATTATTAAGACTCATTCCCCAGTATCCCATATCTAATCGATCGTAACTTAATGGGATAATGTTATCTCTAATTTTTAAAAAGTAATTGTCATTTTCTCTAAATACACTGATTGGAATGTTTTTGTTGTAAGTGCAATTTAGAATTGTTTCAGAATATCCTATTGAGATCATAGATAGTAGAAAGATAATTTTTTTCATTTATGCTCCTTTTTTTCTTCATAGCAATTATTTTTTTTTGAATCAAATAAGCAAAATTTTACTAATGATCTAAAAGGTGACTATTTGTCAAAATATGACTCAGAATATTTTACATATTGAATAATAAGCAAAATATGCTAGAAATTTTTAAGAATATTATGAAATTTATTATTTACTCCAGTCTTTTGTTTAGTATTTCTTTGTTTTCTCAAGTTGTTGATAATGTTTTTCCAGGAACTATTTCTAATGAATTTAAAAAAATTCAAAAGCTTAATGGATATGATTTAAAAAAACCAAGTGTTGAAGTTATTAATAAAATTTATACTCCTCTGAGGGATGCAAAATTACCATTTGACTTGAAGCAAATTAAAAAAGAATTTAATGCTTTTGGACCATTTGTATCTACAGATGCTCAGTTAATTACTTTGCATAGACTTCCTAGCCGTCAAATTGGTTTAGATAAAAGATATTTGTTAAGTGAGGATAGATATTCTGAAACTGCATTTAATGTTGATGGGGTAGGCTCATTTTATTTTCATTTAGGACATCCTATTATCAAAGAGTTAATGCTTGGAAAAGGATACTCTTATGCTAAATCATTAAAATATATTCCTACTGAAAAACGACCAGATTTAGGAATGATTAAAAGATCCTCTGAAGAATTTAAAGAATATGATGGGTTTGAGGTAAGTTCAGATATAAAAGTTTATGATGAAGTTTATGTGATTCATTCTCCATTTCTCGAATGGTTATCAATTGAAGAAATAAAAACATTAAATTCTAATAAACCTTTTGTTTCAAAAGGTAAGATTGTAAAAATTGATGGTAATTGTGCATATGTGGATGTCATGGTTTCACAGGGAAGTTCTGGTGGTACAGTCTTTAATAAATACGGAAAAGTCATAGGTGTAATTAGTGCTTCTTTTAAGTCTAAGGATATTCCTCCCTTGGCAATATTTATGAGGATTAACCCTGAAATGGAAAGAGTTATTAATATAAAAAGAAAACCTCAATAATTTCTTAGTTTTAATTTCTCTCAAAATAAGCTTTGGCATAATTTGTTGGCACTTCATATAAAACTAAAACTTTTTTTAGTTTCTACCGTAAATATATTATGTTTTTCAATCGACAGGAGGAATGATGAGCATTTTAAAAGCAGTTTTATTTTTAACTATGTCTACTACACCTTTATTTTCTGAAGATAACTCAGAGGCTAGAAAAGAGTTTAGAGATTCAAGAAAAGAAATTCGACAAGAATTTAGAACCGAGCGAGCTGAAGATCGGAAAGAATTGAAGGGAGATTTAAAAGCAGCTCATGATGAATTTAAAGCTGGGGATCTTAAAAGGTCTGAGCTTAGAAAGAAAAAAAGAGCTCTGAAAAAAGATCATAGAATAGATAGAAGAGCAGATAGAAAAGCTAAGAGAGCTGCGAAAAGAGCAGTAAGAAAAGAACGAAGAGAATCTAGATAAGTCACAAAAAAAAGGGCCCTCGCAAGAAGGCCCTTAATTAATCTGAAATCTTTATTTTTTAAAAGAAAACAGTTGAAATAATTTTATTGATCTTCTCAGGAGAAGTTGCAAGATTTTTAGCAGCGATCTCAACTTGCTTATCTAACATTTTAGAATCTCCTTTCATGCTCTTTTTAACTGCTGTAGATATTTCTTCAACATTAAATCCAAGTACTGATTTACTAAATGCATTTGCATCTTTAGAAGTAAGCTCTCTTTTGCCAGCCATTTTGCCCCACTTGTAACTTGTTTTAGCAATCTTATAAGCTGATGCTTTGCTTAACTCAAACTTCTTTCCTATTTGGTAGCTCATGTGAGAAATATAATGAAACTCTTTTAATGCTCCTACTTTTTCTAAATCACTTAATCCAGCAATTTGGTCACCAAGAATGATTTTACTTTCAGAGATTGTCTGTTGAACTTTTTCTTTATTAAACTCAGGAATCTTCTTTAGATCTACTAAATCTTGATTCACTTTTCCGACTAGGCTTACTAGAGAGTTCTTTGATTTAGCACTTGCATCTACTCCATCATCGTAACCTACATCATAACCATCATCGTATCCATCACCGTATCCACTATCATATCCGTTGTCATATCCATCACCATAACCTTCGCCAGTAGACATATACCATGCGTAAGCATCATCATAGCCATCGTTATAACCATCATTGTATCCATCAGCATCGCCATCATTGAATCCAGTGTTATAAGTATCATCATAACCATCATCATAACCATCTACATATCCATCATCTTCACCATCCCATTTTCCATCGCTAAAAGCTTTGTCGTATTGAGAGTTATAGTTTGAATCGTAGCTTGAGTTATAACTAGAATTATAAGAAGCCTCATAGTTTGGATTGTAAGAAGATCCATAACCGTCTTCGTATCCGTCTATATTTCCATCTGCAGTTCCATCTTGTCTTCCTTCTGCATTTGCTTGATTGTAAGCAGAGTTATAAGCAGAGTTATATCCATTTTCATAACCATCTTTTTCTCCATCTTTTTTGCCTTGAG
>JAHDHG010000172.1 GCA_020631435.1 Bacteriovoracaceae bacterium
ATTGACTTCAATCAGCAACTCAAGAAATTTATTTTAATTTGAATTTTCACTGAAATTAAGTATTATTTTGAGACCACTAAAAGGATTGGAAATATGTCCCTTATTTCAGAAATTGGATCATTATTAAAAATTTCATATAGACATTATTCTCAATTATTACTTAGCCAGCTTCAAGATAAAGGTTTTAACGATCTTAGACCGAGTTTTTTAGAGATTTTAATCGCTATTTCTGAAAAAGAAGGTTCATCTCTTAAAGAGATTGGAAATACTTGCTATCTAAAAAAGCAAACAATGACGAGCCATATTAATGAATTAGTTAAAAGAGGTTATGTTAAGAAAGTTAAAGGTGAGAAAGATAGAAGAGAGCAAAGAATTTATTTTACTGAACTTGGTGAAAACTTTAGATTAAGTTTAAAAGAAGCTATCAGTAATGTTGAAGCTATCTATTTAGATAGAATTGGTGAGATAGAGTTGTTAAAAATTCAATCTCATCTAAGAGATCATATTTTAAAAATCAAAGAATAGAAAAAACTCCAGTAGGATTGATATTATAAACAATCCAGCTCGTAATAAATGCAGAAATTAAATAGATAATTCCTTCTGAAATTCCATATGATATAGATTTATTAGAGTCAAGCAGGATATCTTGAGAGTTGCTTTTCTTGACCTTCAAAGAAAAAATCAAGCGAATTGCAATTACAAAAAAAGGAATGAATAAGAAGCTAGAGAAACATTTGAAAAATATTCTTAACATATATGAATACTTTTCAATTTGTGGCTGATCAAATGCCTTTACGAGAATTAAGGTGTTTCCTAGAAAGAAAAACAAGAAAGACAATGCTACACCTAGGTTTTTATTTGAAATTGCTCTATTGAACTGAAACTTAGAATAAAATATAAATAACTTTCCAGCGAATCCAAGAATAGTTATTGCGAATAACCAAAGAGTAAAAAATATCATTACAGAGTTGTTACTTTTAATAAGTATCGTCGAGATAATATAGGCAAGCCCTAAATTGATAGCAGAGCAAATAGTTGCATATGAGATGTTACTTTGCTTTAAAACTTCATCTTTATAGTTAAACTTATAAAGGATAATGAGCTCCATAATGCTGATAGATACTAGGTAAGTAACCATTATTACTAAAGTGATTAGGAAGATATTGACAAGGCTCACATCTAAAGTGAAATAACGATTAAATTGAATATAAGAAAATAAGATAACTAGGCCCAAGATTCTTGATAAGTAATGAACAGAGTTTGTAAGATTTCCAGTTAGATTGAAGGGTGATCTTACTTGTTTAACTCCTCTAGGAAAAATTATGAAATGAATATACCTGTAAATATAAAGAATTAAGCACACGAAAATTGCAAAAATAATTTTAATCAAAAATCGATCGAGTACTTCTTCCATAATAATTTAATTGTAATTCATTTTTCTATAATTTCTAAATAAATTTCTAAATTTTACTCTTCTAAATCCAGATTTCTTTGTATCTTCTGGTAAAAATTTATTTGTAACACTTCCCTTGTGACCAAATTCATTACTAAGTCCAAGAAATGGTGTGTTGTCTTTTTCGTAAGATTTTGCTTCAACTAAAAATTTTTTGTCAGGTGTGAAGCTGCCCCAACCAAAATATTGAGGAAGTTTCTTATAGGACTGATAAAACTTCCAATAAGCAATTTTATCTTTATAAAGCCATCTGCCGTATTTTTTATTTCCTATAAATAAATATCCGGGTGGCATAGGAACTGTACTTATCTTATTATCTTCATCAATTCTAAAAAGTGACATTCCTATATACTTTGAAGTTTTTTCAGCTAAAGTACGTTTTGTTCTTACAATGATGAGTTTTGGAGGACGATAAGCATAAACTATTTTATATCTTTGATAATAAGTCTTTATCAAATATCCCTTTTTCATTGTTTTTTCTAAAATTGCAGTCGCAGGGGAGAGCTTAATAAACTTTTTAAGATCTTTAGATGTTTTAATATACTCTAAGCTAATATTATCAGGAGCTAATGCCTTACTGAGAGTGAGGTATAGAATTGTTGCAAAAACGTAGAAAAGTATTTTATTCACTTATGAAATAAGTATCTCATTAATTTTATTGAATGCAAGCTCAGATAGGTTCGAATCATAAACATGTATTCTGGAGACTTGGTGTATGGAGCTAAATTTATCAAAAAGCTCAGTAGCATTTCTAATATCTAAAATTTTATCCCCATATTGTTTAACCACTTTTATCGGGTACTCTGTTGATTCAACTGAATATTTAGAAAGCCTTCCTTTAGATTCACACTTAATAAAGTCTATTTTTTCTTCAGTCAGCAATTTTTCAATCATGTTTAACTTTATTGCATCTTCAGACCCAAAAGATTCAAATATTTTATTAGGAATATGATTTTTTATTATTTTTCTTGCCCAAAAATTTCCACTCTTTTTAAGGACTTCTAAAAGATAGTGATCATCATGTTTTAAATATTGTTCGATACTATTTGGAATTTCATATTCACAATCATCACTCGCAAAGTATCTATACATCATTTGCTCTAAGCAAACAGCTCTATAATGAAAGTACACCATTAGGAACATATGATATCGACTGAGAAGAAAATCATCGAAAGAAGTAAGTGCTCTTTCAGAGATACCTAAGTAAGCGGAGTTATCTTGTATAGCGACATGAAAATTATCAATTAACCAATCAAGATCATATTTTCCATAACTTACTCCGCAGTAATAGCTATCTCTTAACAAGTAGTCCATTCTGTCACAGTCCATTTCACTAGACACTAATTGGTGTAAAAGAGGAAAGTAATTAACTCCTTCGATGGTGAAATAATCAGGAGTTTCTGTTCTTCCTGTAACTAACTCAGCGATGCTAAATTCATCAATACCAAATTCTTTTTTTAAATCTCTAAGAGATTCTGTGAAAAAGCTATCTGATATTGCTTTGATAGTATAATGCTCGTGAGTCGCTTGTTTTTTTAAATTCTCATGAACTAATCTTGTAGGGATATTGAGCTCTGCAATTGATGGCATCACTGTTTCTGTTGAATGGCTTAGAGGAGCATGTCCAATATCATGAAGAAGACCAGCCATTTTCACTGTAGCTTTTATTCTCTTCCAATCACTTGAATTTTTATTTTGAAAAAGTTTATCAAAAACTTTTGAAACTGTTTGCATGACTCCGATTGAATGAAGAAATCTTGTGTGAGTTGCACCTGGAAAGATATAATCAGAGAATCCTAATTGTTTTATATTCCTAAGTCTTTGAAAAAATGGATGTTCTAAAACTTTAATTTCAGAATCTAGAATTTCAATAGAGCCATGAATCGGATCTCTTATTTCCATTATTTAAGCGAAGCTTTATTCGACTCAAGCCATTGAACAATATCATCAGACTCATGCATTGGTTTATCATTTATATACAGGCAAGGAACGGTCGCTCTTCCAGTATCTGCGATGAGTTTATTTCTGTGATTTGGGTTTTCCATCGTATTAGAATACGTGATTTCTTTTATATCTAATTCTTTAATTTTTCTAAGAACTTTCTGACAATAAGGACAAGAATCAAAGTAGTATAGATTTAAATTCATTAGCTTTTCTTTTGCTTAGCATATTCTGCATCTTCGTCATATGGATCAACTTCTTCAAGATCTTCCGGAGAGTCAAAGTTTGCATTATACTCCCAGCCGTATCCAAATTGATCTAGATCTTGTTCATCGTCACCATTGTATTCATCTGAGAGCTTATGTCTGTTGTCTAGTTCTCTATTTGGATCTTCTTTTAATTCTTCAAAGACTTCTGTTTTTTTCTCTTCTTCTTTTTCAAACAAGAGGGAAGTCTGAACATTTTTTTCAACTTTATTTTCTTTTGCTTCTTTGAAAGGAGAAGTTGTATCAGTTAAAGAAGGTTTGCTTTTTTCAACTTTTTGAGAAGTTTTCTTCTTTGTAGTTTTCTTCTTTGTAGCTTTCTTCTTCCTCGTAGCTTTCTTCTTCCTCGTAGCTTTCTTCTTCTTCGTAGCTTTCTTCTTCTTCGTAGCTTTCTTCTTCTTCGTAGCTTTCTTCTTCTTCGTAGCTTTCTTCTTCTTCGTAGCTTTCTTCTTCTT
>JAHDHG010000173.1:0-2748 GCA_020631435.1 Bacteriovoracaceae bacterium
ATTACTGATAAAGAGTATTTAACAGTTAAGCTTGGTACAAGAGATGAAGAGTTTTTAATTGATCCAAGTGAGAGATCAAAATTTAAAGGAAAAATTAAGACTGACGAGGATGGAAAAGAAATAGAGCATCCAAAGGGTAAGTTTTTATTTAGAACCATGGGGTATGAAAGAAAGTACTCAGCTTCTTTTTATACCGATGAGTCTCTTACCAAATGTCTAGTTAAAGAATCTCTTGATGAGTATTTTAAAGATAACCTTAATCCAAAGATTAAAGATATTGAAAATATGAAAATCTTAGAGCCTGCGATGGGTTCAGGTGCCTTTTTAAATGAAGTTGCCAATCAATTAGCTGTTTATCTTGCTAAAGCTTATAAAGCTGAGCTTCTTAAGTATGAAGAAGCTTCTATGAGTGATTTAAATTTAATCGCTAAAGAATATATCATGAGAAACTGCTTATACGGGGTAGATTTAAACCCAATGGCAGCAGAGCTTGCGAAGGTATCTTTATGGCTAAATTGCATAAGAAAAGATGGGAGATCTGCTTTTCATGATTTTAAGTTAAGACATGGGAATTCTTTAGTTGGAGCAAGCTATCATCAAAAAAGAATTGATAATTTAAAACTTCCTCACTTTTTAATTCCAATGCCTGAAATGATGGATACTTATATCAAGGCAGTAATGCTTAAAGATAAAAAGATACCTGTTTTTAGTGAGGAGCAAAAGTCTGAACTAATTATAAAGCAAAAGTCTTTCAAAGATTTTTCGAAATATACTGATAGGCTTGGAAGAATTGCTAAGGTAGTTGATGAGTATTATGAGGTTCATACTGAAAAAAGAATAGATTTTCAGAACTATTTAAAAAATACCAATGATAGTGAAGTTGAAATAGAGAAAAAATACTTTAAGTTTGAAAAAGAAAATATTGAGTTTAGGAAACTTAAACTTATGATGGATCATTGGTGTGCTCTTTGGTTTTGGAATCCAGAAAATATTAATGAGTATCCAAGTCTAAAAGATTTTGTAACTGATCTTGAAAATATTATTGAGACTGGTGAAGTAAAGGGGAGAGTAAAAGCTTCTCAAGAGATTTTGAAATCTACTCCATTTTTTCATTATGATTTAGAGTTTCCTGAAGTTTTTAAACAGGGTGGTTTTGATTTAGTCGTAGGGAATCCGCCATGGGCAAAACTAGCTTGGAGTGATTATGATTTTTTTAGTGATCTTTATCCTGAAATGTTAACAAAAAAATTAAATCCAAATCAAAAGAAGAAGTTTTTTCAAGAAGTTCTAGAGTTAAATGAAGAATATTATTCAAAATCATTGATTTTAGTAGATGGAGTAAGGAATTACTTAAAAGAATCAAATTGTTATCCGTTTAGAGATAAGAGTGAAACGAATACGTATAAGTACTTTTGGCAAAGATCTCATAAGTTAACACGTGATGGAGCAATTTATGGATTAATTAAACAAGGTGGTATTACGAGTGATAAGGGGATGGATGATGTTAGGCAAGGATATTATTCTGATTTAAAAAAATTATATCGATTTGTTAATGAAAAAATTCTATTCGAAGTTGATCATAATGTTAAATTTGTATTATCAATTTTTAGGAAATTAAATCAACTTGTAGGTTTTGAATTAATTGATCAGTTGTATCACCCTATAACAATTTCACGATCGAGGAAATCCTCTTTTAATGATACTTATCCTTCTAGCAAAGATGATAATGGACAATTTAATCTAAATGGACACCCTGAGAGAATAGTTCACGTTAATTCTGAAATTCTAAAAAAACTAACTAAGCTTGAAGGGAAATCAGAAGTAGAATTCTTGAAAGTAAGTCTTCCTAAGATTTATGGACTTCCTGAATGGAAACTCATTGAAAAAGCTATTACAGCTCCAAAGCATTTAGGTGATGATGAGTTTCACTGTAGTGGAATGTTTCATGAGACAGGTGCTTTTAAAGATGGGTTTATTGAGATGTGGACAAAAGAACATAAAAATATCAAAGAAGCTGTTTTAACAGGCCCTAATATTTATGTAGCGACTCCTTTTTAGAAAGAGCCAACTCCAGGGTGTAAGTATAATCTTGATTTTTCAGAAGTAAATTTAAAAGAGATTGATGAGGATTTCTTTCCTGCTACGAAATATCGAGCGACGAAGAAAGGACTGGGTTCGAATGAAACCAGTAATCCTTCAATTAACCATTTTAGACTAGCACCAAGAAGAATGGTCTCGGTGACTGGCTCAAGAACTCTCAGTTCTGGCATTATTCCCCCTAAAGTTTTACATACATATGGATTAACAACTATTTTTCTCGAAAATCATTTCCGAACTGTACTTTTAGCATCTCAGACTCATTCATTGATTTTTGATTTTTACTCAAGGAATTTATCAAGTGGTAACTTGGAGAAGCCGTTTTGGAGTAAGATCCCCCTGTTTGATCATAAATTTCTAAATTCTGAATTAATCTTAAGATCTTTACGTTTAAACTGTTTATCTTCTCATTATAAAGATCTCTGGTCTGAACTCTTCGACTCAAAAATGAAAAACTCACCAAGCCTAGACTTTTACCCTCCAGAAACTTCAAATAAAAAACTTACCTCAACATGGAACTGGTATTCACCAATAAGAGATACGTTCGAACGTGAACAAGCCCTCTGTGAAATAGACGCCCTCGTAGCAATGCTCATGGGAGTAAGCTCTGATGAGTTAATAAAACTTTATAGATCCCAATTCGGTGCTCTT
>JAHDHG010000173.1:2758-4094 GCA_020631435.1 Bacteriovoracaceae bacterium
AAAAGAAACTAAAAGATCTTCCAAATCAAAATGAAGAGGATAGTTTTCCAAGAGCTGAGATCATGAAAAAAGCTTATGAGATGTTCTTAGATTATTTTGGGATCACTGAAATTGAAGTGGTTAATGGATATTTCTTAAAAGATCAAAAGAAAAAAGCAGCTTAAGATGTTACCAGTAGAACTCGCTTTAAATATAAAAAAAGAAATCTATGAATACCTAAAAGTCCTTTGGGAGATCAAGGCAAATAAATCTGGAAATGCTTTAGAGAAATATTATAAAACCGATTCTCCAATGGTAAAAGGCCCTTTTTTTACCTTAAGGCTTCCTTATGAACCAGTAGGGGCTAACTATAAGAAAACCCTTCATATTCATCCAAGCTTTCCGCCTTATATTCATCAGGCAAAGGCTTTTGAGAGATTAAATTATAAAACTTTAAAAAATACCATTGTCACTACTGGAACTGGTTCAGGTAAGACTGAATGCTTTATGTTTCCTCTTCTTGATTATGTTCATGAGGCCCTAGATTTAAAGAAAAAAGGAATCAAAGCGATTATTCTTTATCCTATGAATGCTCTTTTAGAAGATCAGGCAAAAAGATTTATTAAAACAATTAGAGATTCTGATGAGATTAATAAAGAGATAAGAATTGGTAAATACACAGGAAATTCTGGAAGCGTAAAAAAAATGAACTTTAAAACTCTTGAAGTCATTAATGATAGAGAGAGTTTATGTAATGAGCCCCCTGATATCTTACTTACCAATTATAAAATGCTTGATTATATGCTCTTTAGAAAAAAAGAGTTGAATTTTTGGAATGATGATACCAAAGAAAATTTAAAGTATTTAGTTCTTGATGAAATGCATACCTTTGATGGGGCCAGTGGAGCAGATGTAGCGTGTCTGATTAGAAGATTAAAAATGCTCACGACCAAGAAGCTTTGCTTTGTAGGAACAAGTGCAACGCTTTCAAGTTCTCCTAATGCCAAGAGAGAGCTTTGTGAATTCGCCTCAACTTTATTTGGATCAAGCTTTAGTGAAGGTGCGATTATTACAGAGACCAAGCATACGATAGAGAGTTATTTAGGCAATGAGTCAGTGGCGCATATTCCTAAAGGTTTTGATTCTTTAAAAGCAGCTTATAACGGAGTTGATACAAGTGATGAGTATATATCAAAGCTTAAAAAGATATTTGGATATAGTGATTTAAGTGAGACTGAGTTAACTCATGAGTTATCAAAACTTGAAATGTTAAGGCTTTTAGTTTCAAAGACAAATGGAAGAGTTACTTCTATGTCTGAATTTATTAAGTTCATAAAAGATGAGCATCCTGATTATC
>JAHDHG010000174.1 GCA_020631435.1 Bacteriovoracaceae bacterium
AGCTGTAAAGAAAAAAGCTGTAAAGAAAAAGGCTGTAAAGAAAAAGGCTGAAAAGAAAAAAGTTGAAAAAGTAAAAAAGCTTACTAAAAAAGAATTAAGAGAAATTGAAAAACAAGAAAAGATTCGACTTGCTCAAGAGTTAAAAGAAAAAGAATTAAGTGAAGGAATCGTTAGAGATCTTTCAGACTTTTTTATCTGGGCAGATTACAAAGAGACTATTGCAGATCTATCGATCTTTACTCCAGAAACGGATGAATGCTTAGAAACTGGTTGTGAAAATATCAGATCATCTGGAATGTTTTGTCGGCTTCATTATATAAAGAACTGGAAAGATACTATAGCTAAGAAAGATATGCTTAAGTCTGGAAAGTTACAAAAGTTAATAGATGAATTAATGACAACTAATAAAATTCCACTTGTTGCATCAATGATAGATGATTTAAAGGATGCAAGAGTTTTTAATCAAGCTTTAATTGATCTTAAAATTATTGAAGATTTTGACTTGGAAGAGTTCGAAGGGATTGATGATAATGATGATATGGATGATTTTGATTTATAAAAGATCTTAAATATTTAACAAAAAAAGGGAGCTACAAGCTCCCTTTTTTATTTTTCTATAAGAGGAATCTCGCCTTTTATTAATGTTCTTGTTTCTTGTATTTCATCGATAGGTGTAATATCGTAGTCATCTAAATCCTCACAATAATATCCTTGTTTCTCTTTTAAGTGTGCTACAAATTCAACTCTTCTATTGATTTCTTCAGCAGCAGCAGTTCCAGACCTATCAAGTAATTGTCTTTCACCCATTCCAACTGGATTAATTAATCTTTCAGGAATTCCATTTTCAAATAGAACTCTTGCAACAGAGTTAGCTCTTTCTACAGATAGTTTTTGATTATATTCTTCACTGGCTGGGGCGGATGTATGTCCAATGACATCAATTGTTCTAATGTCATCTATTCTATCTTTAATTGAGTTAATGACATAAACAAGATCTCTGTCATCATAAATTTGTCCAATATCATGAGGAAATCTAACAATAACCTTATTAGACTGCTTGAATACATATGGTTTTTTGCATTCAATGACTACTTCTTGATTGATTAGATTAATTTCTTTTCTCTCATCACTCCATAACCTAGGTGCCCATTTTAGTCCTGCACTAATTCTCCAGTCATTTCCATCAGTGTCCGAGAATAAGTTTCCAAATCCAGCTCCAGCAAATGCGACCAATCTTTTAGTGATTCCTGCACTGGCTCCAATAAAGAATTCATTTGGATTTTGATTACTATTAAATGGTAATGTGAAATGTCTCATCCATTCAAGGTTTAAGCCCCATGATTGGCCTAGAGGTACATATCCTCCAATTCCAAGAGTTACTTTTCTTCTTAAGTCTAACTCATCAATTTCAGCATTATCAGCATTTTCAAATCCAAGATTAAAAGTAAGGTTTAAATAATCAAGGTATCTTTCATGAATTAATCTTATTCCATATCCCCAAGAATCATCAGAAAGTATTTTCTCTTGTTCAACTCTATCTACAAATCCATTTTTATTTTGAATCGTAATTGGTATTTCTCCTCCTCCCGTTGGGATCTTTAAGAAAGGCATTACGGCCCAACCGTATCTTTCTTGAGAAGAGAATCTCCATTTAAAATCAAGATATATATCTGAAAATGCACTGCCAGATTCTTCAGTAAAACCAGCAATTGTTGTACCGCCTGAATTTGATCCGTAAATATCTTTGTTCCAATTAAACATCCCATAATAAGCGTGTGCACCAATCATTAAATCTTTTGTGACATAGGCAGATGCTCCGAGATGAATGGCCATCAAATCTTGAACTATTTCACCAGTAAAAGAACTATTTTTTGTATTTTTTCTAACTAGGGGAGCTTCAACCCAGCTCCATCCGGCCATCAACATTAAGTCCCAATCGGTATAAACATGAGAATTTTTTAATCTTGCATCTTCAAGCATCTCATATGATATTGAGTGACTTCTCTTAAATTGTTGAATGTCAGTTGAGAATAAGTTTAAAGATAATACTAATAATAATAGTTTCATGAATAGAGTCCTTCTATACTTGATAGTTCTCATTATTATGACGAAGAAATTTAAAATTGACTAAGAATTATTTTTTTTGAAAAGGTATTCTTATTTTGTCACCTTTATTGACTCGCACTAAATGAGTATTATAAATTAACAGTTCATACCATCTTTCAGAAGAACCTAGGTATTTTCTAGCTAATGTTTTCAATGTTTCTCTTTGTTTTGCAGTCGTAGTGTAAGTTTTTTTCTTTCTAGCTGATTCGAATAATGCTTTTGGAGCGGAATAAATAGTTGTCTCTTTATGTTGGTCATTTAGGCTTGCAATTCCACGTGTCGAAGAGGAATTTTCTGTTGTATCAATCATAATTTTTTGATTCTTTAGATTGTAGGCCATTATCTCGCTATCAATAAAGTCTCTTTCATGATCCAACTCTCTTTTTTCAACATTGTTATAAACATTTTGATAGACAATCTTATTTTCGTCTCTTCCTTCAGCGTAGACCATTTTTCTTTTTTCATTATACTCTGGATGATATTCAGGAATTTGTTGACCGATATCTAAGCCTCTTGTGGCACAACTTGATAAAACAAATATTAGAATAAAGCAAAAGAAATTTTTCATAGCATCTCCGATAAAGTTCCTTAAATTATAGGTTGAAAAGTAATAAATTAAAAAAATGAATTATTTTCCCTATAATTAATTTTCAAAAGTGCTAAATTGACACTACTGAAGTAAAATTGTCGGAATAAAACTTAAATTTAACTTCTTGAGTTTAAATAATTTCAATTATTTAGTAGGCTAGTTATAGGGAAGGACTCCCGATAAAATTTAAGGATTAAATTTGAACTCTACTGCGATCAAGCTATTTGTCATCTTAATTATAAATTCATTATTTTTTTCTTGTGGAGATAATAGACATCTCTTTGGATATGACACTGAAGGTTCTGAAGTTTTTGTTGATTTAAATTTACCTAGTTGTTTTGAAAGTGGAAAAAATAATTCAGTTATAACGGGAACTTGTTCTCCTGAAGCGCAAATAGTAGAAGTGGAAAGTTTAGATATGTCTCCTTCTACTATCTCTTGTCCATGTATTGGAGGAACTTTTTCTTGCGGACCTGTAACTTTTGATGCGAGTGGTCCCAATGGCTTGTTCCCCATCGTTGATTCAGCAATCACTGTCCAGTCGAGAACAGAAATAGATCAAGATTCATCAACAATTTGTGCTCTAGATTTATTAGTTCAAAAAACTGTGAGTAATTCAATGCCTGATGAGGGAGAAGACACTACTTTTCAAATTAAAGTGACTAATAACGGTCCGGGACATGCTACTAATATGGATCTTGAAGATATATTACCAGTAGGTGTCACTTATGTATCACATATAGCATCTCAAGGATCTTATACTCCGTCTTCAGGATTATGGATGATCGGTACCGTTAATGAATCTACTAATGTGACTTTAGATATTACAGTTAATGTAAATTCTGGAACTAGTGGAAGCACAATTATCAATGAAATTACTAAAGTTAGAATGGATCAAGAACATGATACAGAAACTATAGATAACGATGATCTGTTTGAGCCAATTTTCATAGATAATCAAACAGATTTAGAAATAACTAAGCTAGTTAATGACTCAACACCTATTGAAGGTGAAATTGTTACTTATACTATTAGTGTAAATAATCTTGGTCCTGCAGATGCAACAAACTTAAAAATTGAAGATGCTTGTCCTGTGGGGACCACTTTTCAAGGTGATAGTGCAACTCTTGGATCTTATAATTTAGCAGATGAAGATTGGGTTATTGGAACATTACTAAGTGGCGCTTCAGCTTCTTTAAAGCTTGATTGTAAAATAGACCTCGGTACTGCAGGTGATACAATTATTAATGAGATTAAAGACGATGATCTTATAATGGATCAACTAGATAACAATCTTTCAAATCATGAGCCAAGTGTATCCTTAACAGTTAAAGATGAAGCTGATCTAGTCACTTTTAAAGAGTTTGGTGGCTCTACAGTTAACGAGGGTGATC
>JAHDHG010000175.1 GCA_020631435.1 Bacteriovoracaceae bacterium
AATACTAAAATTTCTAGTCAGGGTGAAATCGATAGACTTTTAATTTCAAGATTTCACAGATAAATCCCTATCAGTCTCATCAAAAGTTAATCTTTTCTTCTGAAAGATAAGTTTTTTCTCAAGATGCCCTATTAATTGTCTTATATTTCCATACCAAGGTAAATCTTTATAAAACTCGATCAAAGATCTATCTATAGAAGTAAAGTTTTGCTCTTCAAATTGCTTGCAAATTCTTAAAATTTTTTCTCTATCTTCTCTTAATGGACTTAACTTCCAAGTTAATGACTTATCAATTCTATAAAATAAATCAGATCTAAATTTGTTTTCATTTACCAACACTTCTAAAGAACGATTGCTTGCAAAAATTAAGCGTGTATTAGAGCTATACTCTTTTTCACTCCCAACGGGCCTAAAAGTCATATTATCTAAGAAAAGGAGTAATTTCTTTTGAAAATTTAAACTTAGAGAATCAATTTCATCTAAAAAAAGAGTTCCTCCTTTTGATTGAGTAATGGCACCAACTTTATCTCTTATTGCACCTGTGAATGCTCCCTTAATATGTCCAAATAGCTCTGATTCAATTAAATTTTCATTAAGGGTACTAAGAGAGAGTTGAGTAAATTTTCCTTTTAAACCAGAAAGCTGATGGATTCTTTTTGCAATGTATGACTTTCCTGTACCAGTTTCTCCAAATAAATGAATGGGATGATTAGATTTGGCTAATAGGTCTAATTTAGATTCTTTCTTGATCTCACTACTCTTTTTAAATTTAACCAAGTTTTCATTAAATCTAATTTGATCTCCGTCTTGTAATAATACTTCTTTTGCTAAAACCCCATTACATTCAAAAAAAGAATCTGACTTAATTTCGTAACCTCGATTGGTTAATTGAATTTTCATGTTTTGCTGATCACTATCAAGCCCATGTAATTTCAAATCTCCAATCTCAAGAGAGTCTGTGCTATTTAAGTTAATCTCTGAAAATCTTAATTTCTTCTTAGATTTGTGCCCATATACAGGAAATAACTCAATAATATCTAAATGCTCTATAATATGTGGGTAATCTCTCATAATCCCCCTTTTTTAATGATCATATTACTGCTATACCTTTAGAGCTAAGAGCATTTAAGACGAATTTTTTAAATATGAAACAAATACTAAGAGCAAATTCAAGACATATTACAACTATCGCAACAGAGATTCAGCTCATTGAATATCTTCCTAAAGTAGATCAAGCAATTGCCCTATGTGGAAGATCTAATGTAGGGAAATCAACCTTTATCAATGCATTCTTTAAAAATAATTTAGCAAGAGTTTCCAATACGCCAGGGAAAACGAAAGAAGTTCAGGTTTTTACTTTTGAAGTTCAGGTAGAAGATGAAATTAAAACTTTTACAGCTTTTGACTTACCTGGATATGGACATGCAAAAGTTTCTAAAACAGAAAGAGCAAGATGGGACCTGCTTTTAGATAATTTCTTTCAGATTTATCACGAGAAATGTCTTTTTATTCATCTCATGGATGCACTCAATCCATTTCAAAAAAATGATGAAAGTTTTATAAAATATTTCAGACGTTTTCATTCAGATTATTGGATGATTTTTAACAAAGTAGATAAATTAAAAAATCAAAGTGCTAGAGCAAAATTTAAAAATTTTCAAAAGACTTTAAAGAATAAATCCTATGCAATTTCTGCAGATAAAAAACAAAATCTTGAATTATTAGAGTCTGATTTGATTGATTATTTATTTAAAAACTGATTCTCTTTTTTTCTTCACTTCTTCTTTAGTAAAATCAATTACTTCTAATATCTGTGTAATTTTATCAATCTCATCTCTAATGTCATGATCTTCTATAGAAATGCTTGATTCTTGATCTTTTTGATATAACATGCGCCCAAGGTCTTGATAACATTCATTAAGACTTTTTTCTAACTTAGTAGTCTCAAACATATCTTTACCAATACCAACGATTGAATTCATATTTTTTGAAGCTTTTTTAACAAAAGAATTTAGTTTATTTTTTAACTCATCACTCATAATTTGAATCTTTTACCCGTCTTTTACTGAATCTTTATCATTATATAATAGATCATGGCTTCTGTCTCTGATTTAATTGAAGGTTATCTCTCTGATAATAAAGAGAAAATCCACAAGCAATGTAAAATTCTTAGGAATAAATACGGAAAAGAAAGAGATCCTTGGGGGCTTAACATTGATACTATTGAAAACTGTTTGAATTTCATTTATCCACTTTATGATAAATATTTTCGAGTAAACATTCACGGACTAGAAAACATACCAACACAGAGAAACTTTATAGCTGTTGCTAATCACTCGGGACAAATTCCTATAGATGGAGCTTTGATTATTTCTGGTCTCATAATGAAGCTAAAGGATCCAATTTTATTAAGAGGAATGGGAGAAAGATTTATGTTTCAACTCCCTTTCTTAGCAAAGCTAGTCAGTGAGACTGGGACAATACTTGGAGATAGAAAGAACTGTCGCTATTTATTGGAGAGGAATCATTCTATTTTAGTATTCCCTGAAGGAGTGAAAGGTATCACTAAGTCTACGGATGAGTTCTATCAACTTCAAAAGTTTACAAATGGATTTTATCGTTTGGCGCTAGAACAAGATGTTCCAGTTCTTCCAATCACAGTTATTGGAGCTGAAGAGTTCTACCCTTATGTTTATCACAGTGATAAATTAGCAGAACTCCTAAATGTTCCAGGTTTTCCAATTACTCCTTTGTTTCCATGGTTTGGATTATTAGGTCTACTCCCTGCACCTTCTCCAGTTGATATTTACATAGGAAAACCTATAAATCCTAATAAAAAACTATCTAAAGACTCTCCAACGAAAGACTTAAAAAAAGAAGTCGAGAAAATAAAAAAGGCAATAGCGAAAACCATTGAAAAAAAATTACCTAAAAAAAGAAAAATGTTTGAGTTCTAATGAAAAATAAAAATGAAAAACATTTATTAATCATTGGAGCGAAAGGTGGACTTGCTCAAAAAGCAATAAATATTTTCCTAAAGAAACATAAGAACTTAAGAATCACAGGAGTAGACACTAGACTCCCTGAAAAGAAAATCAAAAATCCTCGATATCGATATCAACGCTTGGAATATAGAAGAGGAGATTTTGAAGATCTCTTCAGAGAAAATGATTTTAACTATGTTTTATACTTATCAAGAGTTACTCATTCAAAGATTTCAAATAAACTTTTAAAGAAAAGATTAAACTTAAGCCTTCAAGGAACACAAACAATTTTAGATCTTTCGCTAAGAACTAAGGTTGAAAAAATAGTCATTTTAAGCTCGTTTCATGTTTATGGAGCAATTAATGATAACCCTATCTTTCTCGATGAAAGATATCCCTTAAGAGGAAGTCTTAAGTTCCCAGAGTTAAGAGATGTAGTTGAAATGGATCAAAGATGCGAAGCATGGATGCATGAGAATAGAAATGTAATCGATTCTGTTATTTTAAGACCGACAAATATTATTGGCCCTAATCTTAGAAATGGAATTACCAATTATCTCACTCACCCACTATCTTTTTATCCTATGGATTATAACCCCACAGTTCAATTTATCCACGAAGAAGATATGGCCAATGTGCTTGTAGAATCAATTAAAGTAGAGCCCGGATTATATAACGTTACAGCACCAGGATATATTTCTATCAGAGAAGCAGTTAAAACAATTAATCCTGACGCCTACTCATTACCCGTTTTTGCACTCTCTAAAATAAACACTCTTGCAAATAAAAAATTTGGAGTTCCTGGATATCTCCTAGATTATTTAAAGTTTCCATGTTTATTATCTGAAGATAAATTTCAAAAGGCATTCGCCAAAGTTAAGTTTAAACATGATACGAAAGGTGCAGTACTAGATCTTCAAAAAAAACTAGAAAAAGATAATTAGAGATTTTCATTTCAAAAATCACGACTTATACTTGTGAATGATAATGGCCTGGTGGTGGAATGGTAGACACGACGGATTCAAAATCCGTTGCCTTCGGGTGTGGG
>JAHDHG010000176.1 GCA_020631435.1 Bacteriovoracaceae bacterium
GGCCTCATAGTCTGGCCTATCCTATCAATCCTTCCATTTCTTTGCTCAAGCGTGATAAATGACCAAGGAAGATCAAAATGAATAAGGTGATGACATTGATTATGAAGGTTTAATCCTTCACTCGCGACATTCGTTGCAAGTAGACATCTAATTTTTTCTTTTGATGATTGAAACTTATTAGCAATCGCTTGAGCATCTTCATCACTCGTGGAGCCACTCATGACTTCAATTTCAGATTGAGAAAAAATCTTATCTTTTAAAAGCTGAGATTCTAAAAATTTCAAACTAGCAATTCTTTCAGTAAAAATTACTACTCGCTTTTTTTCAGTAATTTGATCTTTTAAAACTTTAGTAATTTCAAGATATTTAGAGAAGTCTTTTGAATTAATCTTTTTTGAAGTTTTAATGATCTCATTGATTGATTTAATATCTGAATCACTTAAAGATTGATCTTTTTTTAGTTTATTTTCCAATGTTTCAATTAATGCGAAAGGAGAGGATAAAAATGATTTTTTAAGAGTTGTTTTAAATAACTCTCTAAAACCTCTTCCTTTTAATCCCTTCTTTCTAGACTCAATTAGCTTTTGATCCATTCCTAGATTCAAATTTTCTATGAGTTCTAAAACCTTGTTTTCAGTCTCACTAAATTTAAAATTAAGAAGAATATTATTTCTTGAACTCTCACCTTTAATTTTTGATCTAAGCTGATCTTTTACATCTTTTTTGGTTCTTCTTATAAATACTGAAGCGATATCACTGGCTTCATAAGTCTTTTCATCTTTAATCAAGGTAGGATCTAAAAGATTAATTAAAGAAGCAAACCCTTCTCTTGTTCCATCATGAGGAGTAGCTGAAGATAAAATAACAGCTTCTGCCTTCTCACAGATATTTCTAGCAAGCCTTGCTCTTTGATTATGATTATTTCCACCTTTAATTGAAACATTATGACACTCATCAATGACGACTGTATCCCAAGAGCAACTTTTAAGTTGATTGATATATCTTATAGACTTTAAAGTATCCATAGAAATAATCACTCGATCATAAAACATAAAAGGATTCATCGTACTTGGAAGCATTCTTGTTAATTTTGCTATCCCAGTTGAATCAAGTCTCGTTAACACTATTGCAAAACGAGCGAACATTTCTTTTTGAAACTGCTGCAAGATCGCTTTAGGTGTTACTACTAATATTCTTTTTCCTTTACCACGCTTAATGAGCTCACTTAATAAAATCCCAATCTCGATTGTTTTACCAAGTCCTACTCCATCACCGATTAGGATCTTTGGCCTTAAAGATTTAAGAGCTTTAATCGTTGGTTCCATTTGATAATCATAAGTATCAAATGCACCTTTATGGCCAATTCTAATTTTCTCTCCGCCTTCACGCCTAATGGGAAGATTTCTAAGATTTGCTTCAAGAAACAGCCTTGATTTAGTGAACTTTGAAGAATCATCTTGGACTAACTCAATATCGTGAGCTTCTACAATTTCTAAGATATCTATATTGGAGATGAAAATTGATTTAAATCCCGCCACGATTCCAGTAAGACCAATAGCTTCAACCTCAAAATCAGATTTAGATGGATTTTGTGAATCAAAGTATTTCTTCTTTAATACTTTCCAAACTTCACCTCGAACTTTAATCCTTGCTCCGGGAATAATTTTTCTATGTTCTTTATGAGATTTTTTTGAAATTTTTTGATGATCTAACGCCTGCAAAACTCCTCCATGAGTTCATAAATTTTAAGTACAAATGTCTGATTATATTGTAATAAAATTAAGGATTAGAGTGATAAATCGGCAATTAAAACTTTAGACCATGATACTCAAGAATCTTATCCATGATTTCTTTGTCATCGTCTAAACCATCTGTGTTTGAATCTGAATTACAATCATCTTCATTGATGAAATAACTTACAGCGGCTAACAAATCAAACCGGACATTTTCTTCATAATCTGTGATTGTTTGAAGTATTACTTCACTTTTTTGGATTAAATCTAAAGCAATGCTTTTAGGCCAAAACTCGTTTTCTTCTTCGATTTCATCGAGTTTATCTGAGTAAGATCTTAGATCAGTCTTTAGGGTATTAACTATGTCTGGATTTGATTTTACTTTTTGAAGTTCTTTTTCAAAGTATTGCCAGTAGAGATTTGATAGATTGTATTGTTTTGCGCCCATATAGGTTCTATCGGTACTATTCGCTAAAAACTTTAGCAATTTAATCAACTAAGGGCAAGATCTATATTGCTTAAATATGATTAACTTAATCATCCTTTATAGGGTATATGAATTATTCAAGACCAGATTGGGAAATAAAAATTAAGCTACTTCTCTATTAGCCTTTAACTGATTCAAGATATTCTCAAAAGAAATATCCTTTATATCATCTTGCCAACTACTTATTTTGATTTTAAGAAATTCGTGTAGTTGATTATTATCTAAGACTTGGCTCCTTAAAAGTTTTGTCAAAACTGCAATGATTACCAACTCAGCAAGAAGAGGCATCCCTAGTAGGCCAAACATCGCTGTGGATGCTCCTGAAACAATCGCAGACTTTGAAAAAGCTGATTTATCTAATTTCATTTTTTTTCTTTGATAAGCATAGGCACTTGTAGAAATTACAAATATACCCATAATTGGATTTGCTGATAAAATTGATATTATCCCCATACTACCTAAGATTTCAGCTAACTTTTCTTGATCATCTTTTTTGAAAGCAAAAATAATACTGATAGCTCCTAATGATGTTGAAAAAATTTCCATTGCATCAAAAGAAAGTAAATCATAAAGATATTCTCTATTGAGGCCAGGTATAACTCCACAAATATTTTCAGCTAGTGAGTCATATGTATCTCGAGTGAGTGTGCTAAATGGAAGCCCTTTGACTGTTGTTAAATCCTTCCATAAAGCCGATGTATAACCAATTACCTCATCAGAAAAACTATCATCTGGAAGAGCATTTTTAACCTTATCCCAAGCATTAAGAATATCATGACCATTATCAAAAAGACGATGATTACCACCACCACCACTTATACCGGATAAATATTCACTATCCATTGCCTTATCATAAATAGTTGATGCTCCCTCCGTTAAGCTTTCTAATTTTTCTAAAATCCCAGTTTCGGCCATAAAAGCACCTATTGCCCCTGATAATTTTCCTGAGTTAGAATTTACACTCTGAAAAAGTTTATCTTTTAAAGTTCTTGGTTTTAACATCTCAAAGGTAAACCTTACTCCTTCTTCAAGTAAATCTTTCGACATATCAAAGCTATCTTCAAGAGTCTTGGGGAAATGTTCCTTAACATGCTGTTTAAGTTCTTTAGTGGAGACTTTCGTCTTATCTTTTAAAGCATCAATCTCTTTTTTAATTTTCTTATAAACCATAAACTTACCAATACTGTGATTTCATGAGTATTTATCGAATAAAATAATTAAATCTAAATAGTTACGAAACATTGCTTCTCTTTAAAAAAATCACTATATAAACAGAAATCAAATTTTAAATTTCTCTCTGTTTTGGGGAATTAGCTCAATCATTTTTTTTATATCAGATAAAGTAATCTCAATATCACCAATCCATTTCTTAATGTTTCTAGATGAAATCAAATCTACATCATTAGCTCGTGCTAACTCTCTAGTATTTTTACCAAACTTACTTGAAGTGATGAAACAAGGATTAATCAGTTTAGAGTTCAGTTTTTTTTCATAGAATGTAAAGGAGCAAATCTCTCATTTCTTCTGATTTCACATGGTTTGATTCTTTGTATTTTTTTACTTGTACAAGAGAATAAGCATTATCTTTTAATAAAATAATATCAACTCCTTGATCGTTTGCTCCACCTATACAGAATGCTTTAAAACCCTTTGATTCAAAAACCTTTGCAATAAATCCTTCAAATTGATAAGGATTTAAACTGCTAAACTTATCTTTATTAAAAACAAGATCTTGCTCGTTTCCTTTAATATCAAACTCGCTAGAATCAATATC
>JAHDHG010000177.1 GCA_020631435.1 Bacteriovoracaceae bacterium
GCTCATTTAAACCATCAAGAAATAATTAAAGCATTAAACTCTGGGGATTGGGATAGTTTTTCAGAGATTACTAAGTCAGAAGCCCTCACTCTGCATGCATTGATGATGACTTCAAAACCTTCATATATACTTCTAAAAGGTCACACTTTATCATTAATTGAAAAGCTTGAAGGCAATTTAACTATTCCATTTACTTTTACTATGGATGCTGGTCCTAATATACATCTCATCTACAAAAATGAGTATCATGATAAAGTGATGACGGTCTTAAGGGATTATTCTGATTTTTACGAGTATTTGATTGAAGATAGGCTAGGGATTTAATGAGCTTTCCTGCAAAAATATTTTTTTTCGGAGAGTATTCTGTCTTAAGTGGTTCAAAAGCATTAGCACTTCCTTTTTTTAAATATTTTGGAAAATCACGCTATGAAAAAAATAATAATTATAATCTTATAGGGCTATATCATTATTTAAGTGCAGTAAATAGTCAGCAGGAGTTTTTAAATCTTGAGAAGCTAAAAGATTCTATTGATAAAGGTTGGAGTTTTGATTCAAATATCCCTGAAGGAAAAGGATTAGGAAGCTCAGGAGCTTTTTGTGCTTCTTTGTATGATGAGTTTAAACTTAATGATCAAGGAAATATTAAACATCATTTAAGCCTTATTGAAAGTTATTTTCATGGTACTAGCTCTGGAGTTGATCCCTACGTCAGTTATACTAAAAGTTCTTTGTTGTTTGAAAATTTATCAGATTACAAATTGATTCATGATGATTCATTTCTTGATGATTTTTTTTCGAATAATTTTCTATATCTTCTGGATACAGGTATTAAAAGAGAGGGGAGTGCATTTATTAAAATCTACAATGATAAAACGAAAGATTCTAATTTTTCAGATTTTATTTTTAATGATTATAATTTGATCTGTGATAAAATTATTGATGATTTTACTGATGGTAAAAGTATTTTTGAGAACTTAGCATTGCTTTCATCGTATCAAGTTCAATATTTTAAAGAAATGTTCCCGTCTACAGTATTAGATTTACAGAAAAGTTTTTCTCATAATAATGCTTATATCAAACTTTGTGGTGCTGGAGGAGGTGGGTTTTACTTAGTTTTTTCTCAGCATGAATTATTAAGTGAAAAATTAAATTTAATTAAATTAAGTAAAGAAGATTTTAGAGACTCTTCCCGCCATCAATAAGTGTTAACTGGATCTTTTTCTTCACTTCTTTGATTGGTTCAAAAGATTCACCTTTCCAATCTTCAGTGAGGTTGAAGCTTTCCATGAATTTAATTTCATAATCAAAATCAACCTGAGAAATTTCAATTAAATCTTCCATGAAATACATTTTACTTTGAATTCTTGTGTAAGAAGATTGAGAATTTATATTTTTTAGAACTTCAGTGACGAGATGTTGATGATCTTTTAAATACTTAAAATCAATTAATTCAAAATTTTTAGATAGAATAGTTTTTTTATTTAAATATTTTGATAAACACTTTGAAAACCTGGCTTCTATTAAATTTTTTGGCGTAAAAACTGGAAGGCCTTTATAAAAATTATCAAGCTTAAATGTGGCATTCTCTGAACATAAGAAAAGATCAGCTCCTAAAAAAAGTTCTATACCAATATTAGATGCTCCAAGTTGGAAGTCGATGACACATGTTTGAGGTAAAGACATCATTTCTTTTTGAAAATCCCAAATTCTCTTTTTTAATGAGAGGAGGTAATTAAAATTTTCATTAACCTGAGTCTCACTATCTAGGCCAATACTAAAATAAGGAGTATTACTTTGAAATAAAATGGTTGTGATTTCTACTTTTGACTTTGCCCAATTGAGTAAAGACTTTAATTCAAAGATCAATTCTAGATTAATTCTATTTTTTAACTTTTCAGAGTGTAATGTCACTTGAAGAGTTTTTGTTTCTTTTGAGAGAGTAGTATGTATTAAATTGTATTGAAATAAAGAGTTCAGATGACCTTCCTTGGTTGATGACTCTTTTTAAATTATAGGTAGTAAGATTTAGAAAAAAAACTAGAGGAAATAAATGCGTTTATTTTTTATATTTGGCCTAAAAGTTCAATATCTTGTGGCTTATTGGTAAATGGAGTCTTTTTAAGCTTTATATAACCTCTTAATGTCTCAGTAGATTTTTTCTTAAATATTCTTAAATCTAAAACTGAGTAATAAAGTCCCTCTTTTACTTTCTTAAGCTTTATACTGAGATGCTTTTGTTTATCAAAGCCAAAAATCTCTTTTTTATAGGAATATTGCTTTAGGAATAGATCTTTGGTTTTAAACTCATAAATTTTATTATTTATCTTAAATTTTGTGATCTCTACTGTAGGGTCTAAAATCACTTTTTCATTGATTTTTCTTAACTTAAACTCTGATTCAAATTTTCCTTCAATTCCCTCTAATTCGAATGAATAAAGTGAGAATGATGCCCAAATAGATAAAATAATAAATTTCATAAAAACCTCTTTGCATTTAACATTGCAAAGAGGATGCCAATATGAGCTCTCAATAGATTGATTTGAATAGATTAGGGTGAAAAATATTTTTACAGTTGCTTAATATCACTTCACATTTCAAAAAATGGTGCTAACGGGAGCATAACTTTTAAATTTCCATAAGGCCTAAGTCCCGTTAAACCATGGTTAATAATTTGTTTACCCACTTCAACACCTAATTCGAGTTCAAATACTCCTATTCCAAGAGCTGCACTTAAATCAAGTCCTACTTCATTAGTAAGGTCTTCATTATTTATAGGTCTATAGCTTTCAGTCATATCTTGGTAATACAACCCAGCAGTACCTCTTACCCATAGAGGAAGAAAAAAATATGTGTTTCCATGAACATAAGTTCCTCCAACTCTATACTTTGTTCTATGTAATGCTACGTTTACTTGTAAGTCAGCAGCGAGGTATCCATAGGAGTATGCACCTAAAATAGCATCAAAAAATTTATTTTCTGTGATTCCTTTGACTTCTCCAACACCTATGACTATTCCAAATAGCCCATTAATACCCTTTAGCGAATCTTTAGAAATCAAATAATTAAGCCCTCCATAAGGTGCGATTAAAAATTTTTTATTTTTTGGGTCATTTTGATCAAGTTGATCTTCTTTTTTCATTTCTAAGAGTTGAAGAGTAGATGTATTAGGTAACATAACTGAAGTAGGTTTAGATACTACTAGATATAACTTGTTTTGATCTTTAGAAAACAATGTAGTGGATAAAATCAAAGTGATAATAATTAGTCTGTTCATTTTTTTCCTTTAATTTGAGCTTATCAATTAATTTTTAGTAGGTTTTCCAAAGATTTGAAGCTATCAATCTGAATATAACTACATTCAGGTTGCTCTATATCACATGTTTGATAAATATAGGGAGTAATGAAATTTCTCGATTCAAAGTCGATTATTCCTTTATTGTAAACAATCACTTCAAGATCTTTTTTTATTGCTCCTTCGATAGTGTTTTTGACACACACACTTCCGTTTGCGCCAATAACAACTACTTCATGAATTTCCTCTTTGCTAATAATTTCATTAATTTGCTTTTTGAAAATGTTATAGTTGGAAAAAGCACTACTTGAAAATTTATCAATGGTATAATGATTTTTATCTTCTAGCTTTTGATCAATTCTTTGGAAAGCTGGTCCTGAACCCCAATATAAAACTTCAATAATAGGTAAGTTAAGCGTTGAAAATAAGTCTATGACTTTAAACTGTTCATCAATGACTTGATCTACTAATTCATTATTACCTTCAACTAAATGATAACCTCTATGAGTAGAGTAACCTTTTTGCATATCTATCATGAGTAAAGCAGTTTTAGAGTAACTTAGTGGAATGCAAATTATTAATGAAATTATAATTTTCTTCATTTTTTCTCCAATTCCTTTGCAATTTTGGGATATCTTTTTTTTATTTTTTTTATGAGTTCAGTTTTTTCTTTGCTTGTTAAAATATTTGAATCAAAG
>JAHDHG010000178.1 GCA_020631435.1 Bacteriovoracaceae bacterium
AGAGAAGGTGGTAGAACTATTGGTGCTGGTACTGTTACTGAGATTATTGAATAATCGATAATAATTTTAATTACTTATGGGCCCATATCAAACGATATGGGCTTTTTTTGTCAAATTTTTAATCACTTAATGTACATTTTCCATAGTTATCCCTTGCAGTTACGTCTACTTGCTACAATTGAAGCAACATAATTAACAAAGGAAATGGATTATGAAGAAATTATCATTCTTACTATTAACAGTTGTTTTAGTTTCTTGTGGAGGGAGCAAAACCAATTCTGATGGAGAAGTCATTACAGGAAGGTCCGAAGTAGAAAGTACAGTTGAAAGAGCTAAAAAAGATGCTGAAAGGCAAGGTAAAAAAGTTGATGACAGAACAGATTCACAAACACCAGACGAGAATGTTTTAGATGATATTGTTGTAACAGATGATGGTGAAGAAACATTAGTTCTTGAGGATGTGAAGACATTTGTTGAGATGCTACCTAGAAAAGAAATCCCTTTATATCATTGTAAATTAAGAACACATTTCACAGATGGGACAGAGTCTCAAGATGATAATATATTAATCTCATACAAGATGGTTAAAGCAAAAGTTAAGTTTTGGAAGTCTGGATTTTTAAGAAAACATGCTGATGTGAAATACAGAACCTTAGATCTTGAGAATACAAAATTTGTAAGAAAGAAAACCATTAGTCTTGAGACTAGACAAATGGTTAAACCAGAAAGTTTTACGACTGCTATTAATGATGATGAGGGTGGAGCTCTTAATTTATTCTTGACCTTGGATGAAGAAAAAATAGTTGATTCTGAAGAGATTAACGATGATAGAGAAATTACTTATGTAAATAATATCGCAGGATGGTGGGTTGGTTTCCCTCAATTCGAAAAAGACAAAGATTCTACAGAGGTTGTTGGTTGTTCAAGAATCGAAATTCCTCAATCAGAAGCAAGTATAGATTCTGAGACTCAGGAAGGTGGTGAATAATGAGAATTTTATCTTTAATACTTCTGGCATTAACTATTTCATGTGGTAAAAGCGATAACACAAATAATAATGCTAGTAGAGTTCAGAATTCTGCAACAGCTCAAAGAAATAGAATCACTCTTGGCAATAGGTTGATGAGTCAATTTCCTAATGAAAAATTTCTTTATATTTGTGAAGAAAGTTCAGAAGCGAAAAGTAACCGTTCTCTTCAAAATAATCTTATATTAATTACTTCTGATATTAGTTCAGGTTTCTTTAGAAACAAGAGACTAACTATTAAGAGAAGAACTTTCAGAAAAAATAATCTTGGAAATGTAATAAATTATCAAGAGAAAGAAGGTAACATTGGTTTCTGGAGAGGAATGGGTGATAGAAATTTTGATTTATTTTATAGAAATGGAAGAGTTGCTGGGGTTAGGTATGATAATTTAGATGATAATATTATTGAAATGCCATTCGGTAGTTCTTCAAAAAGACAAAATTATTCTAGATACTGTGAAGATAGATTGTATTAATGAGAAATTTATTTTTAATTTTATTTTTAATATCTTGCTCTGGTTATAAATCAGAGCAAAATATTAATCCTGCAAAACAAGAGACTTTAACCAATAAAAAAATAATTGAGAACCTTAAAAAAACTGATGTTTTTTTATATCACTGCACGTTAGAGTTATACGACTATAACGGGCTTTCGTTAGTAGATTTAATTTATCATACAAATTACAAAACTTTATATGTATCTCAGATTGATCATAGTGAAAAAGATGCTCTTAGGTTAATCAGTACTACTGTTTTGCCATCTTTCGCTCCGTTGAAGAAAAAAGATTTCAGCTTAAATTATTCAAATTCTAGAGTAGATGGTCTAAATTTCAAAGAGGGTAAGAAAGAAATTGGCTTTCCAAATTTTGAGAAAAAAATAATTTCTACTTTCTGTACTGAGGATTATTAGTCGCCCCATTTTTACACGTATTTTTTACTTGAGGGTCGTCTTGCTTGAAGCATACATGAATATGTGTTTTATGATTTTCATCTAGTTTAAATTTAAATTCACTTTTAATTTTTTGCTCTTTGAAAGTGACGGAGTCATTAAAGATTATATTTGATGCTCCATTTGCATATAAAAACTTTAACAGCTGAACTGTTTTTTCTCTGTTGTAATTAGAATTCCTCGTTATATCAATCTTCTTGAAATGATCTGAATGAGAAAAAGGCCTGATATCTATGCATTCTCCGCTAGCATGACTCTTGTGAATCATATTGTAAGGATGATATGCATTTCCTATCCCGATTCTGCTTTCATCGTTCCGTCCGTTGATTTCTCTCCATTTTTTTAAGATCTGAAGAACAGCGCAAGAACTTACGGGTTTCATCCATTCATCATTAGACTCATCTCTGGTCATAGATCCTTCATAATGAAAAGAACCAAAAGCGCCAAATTTTATACTTTCTCCTGATTTGACGTTTCCAGCATCATAAATTGGAAGTTTCATTAAATCATTGTCAAGAATAGTGTTATGTCTAACGAGATCACCATTTGAGTTTTTGACTTTTCCGGTAAAGGCTATGTTTTGAGCCAATAAGAGATTGTCTTCATATTTATAACTATCAGTATCTTCTTTTATAATGTTAAGAGCATTGAAAAAAGAATTGAAATGTTTTTCAGGTATGACTTGTAGCGATCTGTTCAAGTCACCCTTACAGCAAGATAAATCTACATCTATAGATTTTGAAGTAATAGCGTTGGATCCTTCGCCATCAAGTACAGAGAATGAATATTTACTATACGCACATTGCCTTGTTTGATTTATTTCAACACAGCATTTTTTTGCTTGAAATTTTCTAATACCACCATCCATAATCGTGTTATACTTTAGGGCTACACCGTTTTGAATATTTTCAAGATTTAAATTTTTAAATAATGGTGTCTCTTTTTTAACATAAAAAACATTTGAAAACTTGTTATATAAACCTAAAGAGTTAGCATTTATGTAGCCATCATCAAATTTCTTTGAAAATGATTTTCCACTTTTAGGGTTATTGCGACCATGCTTTTTAAAAGAGATCATTGCTGATTGTGTCTTGGGCCCTAAACCACTGACGTCTCTTTTTTCCAATTGTTTTACAAGTGCATCATTTGAATAAAGAATTTCAACAGGAACTTTGAAAGATGATATTTCTTTTTTTATGTTTTTGAGCTCATTGTCGTTTTCTAAGTCATTTAGGTACATGCCAAAATCATAGCTTAATTTTTTTGCATTCTTTTGAATATTCTCAGGACTCCCTGTAAAGACTTTTTTGGATAACTCGCTAATTGAATTTAATTCCGCCATGTGCAAGTTTTCAATTATCATTTTAGCATTTGGAAATTTTGAAAATCTGTTAAGTGCAATTTCTCTTCTTCTTAGTTCTTCTTTCTCAATCTGTATTTTTAACTTTTCACTGATAGCTTCTTTTGTTTCGATAATAGAGCCTTCAGGTAGGTAGCTTATTATGTTTGAGTTTGAATCTCTAAGGTTTTCAAATTTTTTATCACCTTGTAGGTAGGTTTCTGAAATATAAAAAGGTGGTTGATCTGTAACAAAATATCCATTTTGAGGACTACAGTTTTCACTTAGTCCTGGGTTTTCTTTCTTTAGAATTCTGTATTTAGAAAGCAAAATATCCTTGGAAGCTAAATTTGCAATGACAAATAAGTTCAAAATAATGAATCTAACTATATATTTATTCATTGATTCCTTATCGGAAGAATTAAAAAAAATATTACTAGTTGACAGCTGCACTCAAGAGAGTATCTTATAGAGATCCAACCGAATTATAGGGTGTATAGCTCCAATTGGTAGAGCGGCTGATTCCAAATCAGTAGGT
>JAHDHG010000021.1 GCA_020631435.1 Bacteriovoracaceae bacterium
ACACATGTATCAGCCTTTGCAGTCTTTACAGTATCTATGAATGTATTTGTAACATCATCCATTCCTGAAAAACCATCTTCAGGAATTACTGGTAAACCTGGTTGGACATATTGTATGCAAATATTGTCTTTAAAAGGTGATCTACATATAGATGGCACATTTAATGGATCATTGACTCCTTCTCCAGGTTCTAGTCTGAAGTTTGATTGCCCACTGTCATTAGGATTATTCACTCCATTAGAGTTGAGATTTCCAATTACATAATATTTAAATAACCACTCTTTATAATTATTTCTCATCTCCCAATTAAGATAAGCGATATCTGTCATTGTTCTGGCTTGAGTCGCGGCCCCAGACCAGGCAGCAGCATCGACAGCATTTTGAAGATTAATTTTTGCTTTTATCAAAAGCCCTATATTAATGACGAAAGCAACTAATGTGATGAAAAAAACAATAGCTATTGCCAGAAAAATGGTAAGCTGACCTCTTTCATTTCTTATAAATAATTTAGAAAACTTCCTATGTTTCATCCTTTAGATATTCTAATGCACTTCGTAATATCATGTAAAATCTTCAATTGCTTGATGTAAGAGAGAAAGATTGCTAGAAGAAGGTGTTTAATTCAGAGAATTAATGATGACCTACCAGGAGTTGAGATAATGCATAATCTCCCTTGGCAAATGACAGATTTCAAAAAACTGCTTGCCGATAAATTTAATTATAAAGTCACAAATGAAGAGCTATTTACTAAGGCCTTGAGTCATAGGTCTTATATCCATGAAAATAAATTTGAAAAAATCTTATCTAATGAAAGATTAGAGTTTCTTGGAGATGCTGTTTTAGATTTAATTGTTATTGAAAAGCTTTTTCACGATCAAAAAGATTTAACCGAGGGAGAACTTTCACCAATAAAGTCGGCCTTAGTTAATGAATTTAAACTTTCTGATTTTTGTCAGTTCACTGGAGTTGATAAATTTCTTTTGCTTGGCAAAGGTGAAGATAAAAATGGTGGTAGAGAGAGATCAAAAAATTTATCACGGGTTTTTGAAGCTATTTTTGGCGCGATCTATTTAGATTCTGACTACCAAAAATCTAAAGAGTCTTTTCTTTTTATGTGCGAGAAATACGAAGAAAGTGAAAATATTGATTTATTTTCAAAAGCCATTCTTGAAAACTTTGATTCAAAATCTGAGCTTCAAGAAAAGATAATGAAATTTTACAACCTAACTCCAGAGTATAGAACAAAGCATATGGGAAAAGGTGTTTTTAAGGCAACTTGTTGGATTGGAGACAAATGTCTTGGTTTTGCTTTATCAAGTTCAAAAAAGAAAGCAGAAAAAGAACTTGCAAGGCAGCTTTTAGAAGATGAAGAATTATTTCAGGAGAATAAATAATGTTACTTACAAATCAACATCCACATAATAAATCAATTATGGTTTCTTTATTAGGAATGCCCAATGCTGGTAAAAGTACTTTGGTGAATCATCTTCTCGGTTTTGACTTATCAATTGTGAGTAAAAAACCTCAAACAACGAGAAACTCTTTTCATTGTTGTTTTAATGTTGATCGAACAGAAATTGTCTTGGTAGATAGTCCTGGGGTACATAAATCTTCTCAAGAGATGAATATTAGAATGAATGGGGAAGCTCAGAAAGCCTCTGAGGGAGTTGATAAAAATTTAATTTTAATCGATTCAAAAAAAGAGAATTTAATTCAAGAGTTTGATCAATTTGTTTCTTACCTTGGGAAGAGCTTAAGTGATTCTTGGGTTATTTTTAACAAATCAGATGTTTCTCAAGGTAAAGATTTTCAGAAAATTTATGATGAAATCAATGCTAAGCATCCTTTTGTGAAAAAATATTTCGTGATCAGTGCAAAAGAAGGAGAAAATGTTCAGCACTTAGTTCAAGCTCTTTGTGATAACGCAGAAAGTGGACCTCATTATTATCATAAGGGTGATGTGAGTAATAAGAATATGAGGTTTTTTGTTACTGAGTATATTAGAGAGCAAGCATTTAGACTTTTAAAAGAAGAGCTACCTTACGAGTTAGCAGTAACTATTGATAAGTTTATTGAAGCAGATGTTAGTGAAGATAATCCTAATACTGTCCTTGCTGAAATTCATGCCACTATCTTGGTTAATAGGCCAAGTCAAAGAGCAATTGTTGTAGGATCTAAAGGTTCTATGATTAAAGAAATTGGAACTAGAGCTAGAAAAAAAATAGAAGCAATGATGGGAGGAAAAGTTTTTCTCAAACTTCATGTGAAAATTGCGCCAAAATGGTTCAGAAATAACTTTGTTTTAGAAGAACTTGGTTTACCAAGGGTTCAGAAGTCTAGAAGAGTTTGGAGGAAAAAATGAGATCTCCAGTAATATCTTTAATTGGAAGACCTAACGTTGGTAAAAGTACAATTTTCAATCGACTTCTTGGGAACTCGATGAAGGCAATTACTTATAACAAACCTGGAGTAACCAGGGATAGGCATTATGGGATATTGTCGTATTCAAATGAAAAAGAAGAAGAAAGGGATATCATTTTAATAGACACTGGTGGCTTCTACCCTGATCTTGAAAAAGTTGAAGATGATAAACTTTATTCAGTCATGGCGGAACAAGCGAGGCTTGCAGTCAAGGAATCTGATCTTGTTTTAATTGTGATGGATGTAAGAGATGGTCTTCTTCCTTTTGATGATTCTATTGTTAAATTTACGAGAAAAGAGAAGAAAGATTTTTGGATAATCGTCAATAAGTTTGATGATGATAAGTTGATTGGGACAGAAGCAGATTTTTATAAGTTTTCTGACTCAGATATTTTTCTAACTTCTGCTGAACATAATAGAGGCCTAAATGATTTGAAAGAAAAGCTCCTTGGGTTTTCTGATAATTTTCATGGGGAAGAATCTAATTTATTTGAAGGTGTTAAGCCTAATTTCCCAATAGGTGGGAGAGTTTCAATTATTGGTGCACCTAATGTTGGAAAATCTACTTTATTAAATTATTTAGTTGGAAATGAAAGAGCATCTGTCTCTCAAATTGCGGGAACTACTATTGATCCTATCGAAGGTTTTATTGATATCGATTTTGGACAGGATGTGAAACATCTACTGAATAATTCTTTTCGATTTAAAAAAGATGAAATTTCCTTGTATGAAAAAGTACAAGAAGCACTTGAGAATGATGATGACAATGAAGAAAGTGAGCAAGAAACTAGTTTGATCGAAGATACAATTAGATCCTTGAAAATTGTAGATACTGCGGGAATCAGAAGAAAAAGTCATATTGATGGTTTTATCGAATCGCAATCTGTGTATAGATCTTTAAGAGCTATTAGTGAGAGTGACGTTGTTGTTTATCTTGTGAATGGAGAGCAAGGTCTTACTACGCAAGATAAAAAGTTAATGGGTATTAGTATTGAAAAAGGAAAAACTTTAATTATTGCTATTAATAAAATCGATTTAAAAGAAGAAGTTTATAGTGATAAGAAAGAGAAAAAAGAATTTCTTTTAGATTTTCAGTATGAGTTACCATGGCTTAAATACTGTCATCCAGTTTTTATTTCAGCAAAAAAAGGATGGGGGATTAACTCTTTAAAAAAAGCTCTTATTGAAGGGCTTGTTAGTAGAAAAAAATCAATCCCTACAGGAGCTCTAAATAGAGTTCTTCATAGTTTAGTAGATTCCAATCCTATCATGATTCGAGGTAGTGGAAGGACTAATAACTTTAAACTAAAGTATGGTGCTATGGTTAAGTCTGATCCGCCAACATTTTTACTTTTCGTGAATAAATCAAGAGGAATACCAACTCAGTATAGAAGATATTTAGTTAATGGAATTAGAAAAGCTTTTCCAATTCCGAATACTCCTATTCACTTAGTATTTAGAAGAGGAAAGGGTAAGCCTGAAGAAATGACTACCAAGTAAGATTTAGAGATAATTTTAAGGAATATCCAAGACCTTTTAAGTCATCAAAGCCTACAGTTTCACCAGGAGCTGGTCCCCAACCTGTAACATCAGCATCATAATAATCGACTGGATGAATCAAGGCCTCCACTCCAAGATATCTTTTTTTGATTTCTAGTGGAAATTCTAAACCAAAACCTAATCCTGCACCAATACCTCCACCTTTTTCAGTGTCTATACTGGAATCATCAGTAAAAGTATTTGTTTGATACCAATATTCCATCCTTGCAGTGAAGTATGGATTTGAGTAAGAAAAAATTGAATTTAAATTACTTGTATCAAAATAAAATCTGTAAGCTAGAAAAGGCCTAAGTATTGATATATCAATTGCTCCTAAGATATCTTCAGGACTTGCTGTGGAAGGTCTATTGGGATATCTAATAGTTGGAAAATCTATAAACATTTCGTGCTTAGAAAACTCCAATCCAAAGTTAAAAGCAGAAGTAAAGTTCATAAAGTAGACAACTGATAAATGAAAACTAGGGATTTTATCTTTATAAGCTGCACCTCTATTTCCTGAAAATGTTGTGTGACCAATTCCAAGATTTACAGAAAAAAATCTTCCATATCTATAAAATCTTTCATCTTCTAAGATTTGAGCAGACTCAACATCTTCTTGATAATCATTAAAAATGTCGCCTCCGATATTTAAATCGTCGTCCATTTCGTTTAGTAGCTCATCAGAAACTTGAGTTTGAGCGAAAGAATCTAACCCAAGAAATGAAGCGAGGCACAAGAATATCAATAAAATTACACGCATTAGGCAAATGGTAACGTAAAGTTTTGGCTAAATCTAGACTTAAATAGCCGGTTATTTTGACAATAGAAGATAGGTGAAATTAATATAAATTTTCATAAAAATTATTTGTTTTAAGGAGAAGTAATGGCCAAGGCAAAAAAAGCAAAAAAACCAGCAGTAGTTGATCCATCAGAGTTGATCGCAGCTAATGAGGAGAAGCTTAAGTTTTATGCTAAATGGGCAATGATACTTGTTGCATTAGCTATAGTTTTTTCTTTTTTAATTGGTTACTTCAATGAAAGGTCTGACAATCAAGCACAAGAAAGTGCAAAAGCCATCTCAGCTTTTGAAAAATCGACAGTAAAAGAGTTTAATGATGGTAAAATTCAAGCTGCTGATTTTATTTCAAAATCTTCAGAGATGTTATCAAGTGTAGATTCCTCATCGGCTTTTCTTCCTATTATTTCTTCTGTCTTTGATAAGTTAAAAGTAGATTCTGGGATTAAGACTCAGTTTACAGATTTGCTTTCTAAGTTAAGAGATAAGTCAGGACATCCGCTTTCTAGTTTCTATTATAATCTTTATACATCCATTCATCATGAAGAGCATGGTGAGTATACAAAAGCTATCGAATTCTTGAAGAAAAATCATGATTCTGCTTATAAGTTAGAAGAAAAGAATTACCTTGATCTAGGAAGACTTTACCTTTTAAATAATGATAAGGACCAAGCGAAATCAAATTTTCAACATCTAGTAAAAAACTTTCCAGATTCAAAGGAAGCTAATCTTGCAAAGATTTATGCCAATAAAAATGGAATTACATTAGAGTAACTTATGATTAAATTTTTAGTTTTTTCTTTGTTTTTTTCTTGTTCTAGTTTGCACAAAAAAGCTAAAACGATTTTTAATAAACCAACTAAGAAAAGCTCTGTCTTTAGATTGTCTTGGAATAAGAATTTAGATCCTGAGTATGATATTGGTAATTTACCAATAGGAGGAATTACTCCAAAGATCCATAATGATAAAATATATGTTGGAAACTTGTCTGGCGGAATGCATGTGTTTGATTTAAACGGAAGAGATTCAGGCTCTTTTTCAGAAGACCCTATACTGGGAAGACCTTTAATTAAAGATAATATTATGTATTATGGAACATCAGAAGGACATCTTGTTTCAAAAGATCTCTCATCTGGGAAGATTCTATTTAAAGAGTTTCTTCAATCTCCAATTGAGTCAGATATTACATCTATTAATAATCAGATTTTAATTAGGTTAAGAAGTCACGTATTAGTTTCTGTTGATGAAAAAACTGGAAAAATTCTGTGGCACTACAAAAGATCTGTTCCGCAATTATCTACATTAAATAGAGTTTCAACTCCATTAATCCACAATGGGAATATTATTTTTGGAACAGCTGATGGGTATATAGTTAGTCTGAAATCCTCAGATGGTGGACTTAACTGGGAGAGAAAACTCACTAAGAAAAGAAAGTTTATCGATATCGATATGAAACCACTTTTGATTGAAGGCAAAATATGGATTGGATCTCTTGCTGGTAACTTTCATATTCTTGAGCCAAGTTCAGGAGCTACTTTAAAAGAGTATAAATACTTAGCTTCAGCTGAACCTGTATTAAAAGATAGTGCTGTATATTTATTTACAGATTCTGGAGAAGTACTAGTTCTTAATGCCAAAGATGGAAGTCTTCTTAAAAAGAAAAAAATCTCTTCTGAATCATTTGGCTCGAGTAAGTTTTGGAAAAGTCATCTAGTTGCATCTACTTATAGAGGAAAGCTTTATGCTATAGATCCTAGTTCTTTAGAAGTTGTAGAAGAGTTTAATTTTGGACATAAGTTTTCATCTATCTTTGGACATCTTGAAAGCAATGATGATCTACTAGCAGCATATTCTTCTAGAAATCGTTTGTATGTGTTTAAATAATAGATAAGCTCTGTATCTTTTTCAATTTTCTTAGTTTTGAATCTACTTAGGTTATAATTTCATTATTGTGAAATTACACTTTTTAGTTGTATTATTCTCATTTCTTGCTTTTTCTTCAGAAATTGAATCGGACTTTAACAAATTTTTTAATTCAACTTCAAATGATGCTTTTGAATTAAAATGTAATTTAGAAGAAATTAAAAAATCTGAAAAACCAATACTTTTATACTTTGAAGGTACTGGAGCTTATACAAATTTTAATGGTTTAAAGTTTTTTCGAGCTATGGAGCAATTTAATAATAGTAAAAAGTTAGATACTTCAATAGCTAGGATAGATATTGCTGAAGTTAAATCTGCGAATTCTTATGAAGAATTATATAAAATGAATAAAGAGTTTGATTTTCATAGTTTTCGAGCGAAATATACTTATTACCCTGGTCTTTTTCCTCATATGATTCAATCTTCAGTATTGAGGTATGATTCAATGCCCGATTTTATGACTCTCGGATATTTTAATCTTTCAGAACTTGAAAAAGAGTATGGAAGTAGCCTACAGGGCATAAGCTTAAAAAATAATTTTGATAATTATTTTTTGAAAAACACATTTGCTTATTTGAATACTGAAAGAAGTTTTTATCTTTTGGGGACAGATAGTGCATTTACTGGATATTATTCGAGAGATTTTAATCATTTTAGTGCCTCAATATCTCACATCTATAACTTGCTGACTGAGTTTCATGTACTCTATTTTGCTCAAGGAGAAAGAAAACTTGCATTAGAATGCTTGAGTAAGATTAAAGAACAAAATTTTTCCAATATTGATCAAAGAAGCATTTTAAATTTAATGGGATTTAGCTGGGGGGCCTCTGCATTGATTTCAGTTATAGACGAAGCTGCTTCAATGAATTTTAGTCTTAACCTTGCAATTACAATTGATCCTGTAACTAAATCTCTTGGAGTTTTTAATAATTTTTATAATTCTTCAGATTTAGATTTAGCATTAAATAATTATCCAGATCATTGGTTTAATTTCTATCAAGAGAATACAAAATTTAAACCCTGGGACTTAAGATGTTTGAGTGGGAGTAAATTAAACTCTAGATATGTACATAACAGTAAAATGTTAGAATCTAAGGATGATTATAAGCCTCACATGACTGTCTATTATGAGAACTTTCTTGATGGTATTGCCTTACTCAAGAGTTTTAATTGCATAGATTAAATGTAAGTATTTTTCTAAGCTACAGGCCTGGCTTTAACTAAATTATATTTAAATCTTTAGTTTTATCTCTAAATGCCTTTTAGATTCGATCAAGATATTTCACGAGTATTTAAGTCTACGCCAAAAATATGAAACCACAATATATAGTGCACTATCCAAAAAAATGACATGGAAATGTTCTATATCTTGTGTTGACTAAAATCCGATAAGGCCGTTTACTAATCTTATTCGTAGTTGTTGAAACTAAATAAAATTGTATTTTCGCTTAAAAAGGAGTTGAAGTGAAGTTTTCCAGAGTCTTTACCAGTAAAAACAAATCACCCTATGATGGAGTTGAGTTCGAAAAGCGAACTTCTGAAGTCAGGAATGTAGATGGATCAAGTAGTTCTTCTATGGAAGTGACTGTGCCTAAATTTTGGTCTCAAGTTGCAACAGATATTATTGCTCAAAAGTATTTTAGAAAAACTGGTGTTCCCCAAAAAAATGAAAAAGGCGAAATTATTCTTGATGAGAGTGGAAATGCAATTACTGGTTCAGAAACTGATGCAAGGCAAGTTTTTGATAGGTTAGCTGGTTGCTGGTCAACTTGGGGACGAAACCATCATTATTTTGATTCTGAAGATGATGCGCAAGCTTTCGAAGATGAAATTAGATATATGCTGATGAACCAAATGGCCGCACCTAATTCTCCGCAATGGTTTAATACAGGTCTTCACACTGCTTATGGAATTACTGGAAGTCCACAAGGGCATTATTATGTTGATGCTAAAACTGGAAAAGTTAAAAAATCAACGAGTGCTTATGAAAGACCTCAACCACATGCTTGTTTTATCCAATCAATTAACGATGATCTTGTTAATGAAGGTGGGATCATGGATCTTTGGACTAGAGAGGCGAGGCTTTTTAAATATGGTTCAGGAACGGGTACCAACTTTTCAAATATTAGAGGCGAAGGAGAAGCTTTATCTGGAGGAGGATTTTCTTCTGGTTTAATGTCTTTTTTAAAAATTGGAGATAGAGCAGCTGGTGCAATTAAATCTGGTGGAACAACAAGAAGAGCTGCTAAAATGGTTTGTCTTGATTTGGATCATCCAGATATTGAAGAATTTGTGATGTGGAAAGTAAAAGAAGAAAGAAAAGTTGCTTCACTTGTTACTGGTTCAAAAGTATGTAAGGAATCTTTAAAAGAAATTATGGCTTCTGTTAATAATTCAGATCTAACAGGAGATTCAAGATTTACGACTAAGGAAAATAAAGTTTTAGCTAAGGCCATTAAAAAAGCTCAGAAAAACTTTGTTCCAATGAATTATATTTCAAGATGTATTGATCTTTCGAAGCAAGGTATTACAGATATTGAATTTGAAGTTTATGATACGGATTGGAATAGTGAAGCTTATGCAACTGTGGCTGGTCAGAATTCTAATAACTCTGTAAGAGTACCAAACAGATTTTTTAAGGCTTTAAAAAATGATGAGAATTGGGAGTTAAAATCTAGGACTAATGGAAAAACGATCAAGACAATCAAGGCAAAAAAGCTTTGGGAGCAAATTAACGAATCAGCATGGCAATCAGCTGATCCAGGACTTCAATTCGATGATACAATCAATGAATGGCATACGTGTCCTAAGGATGGAAGAATAAATGCTTCAAATCCTTGTTCTGAATATATGTTTTTAGATGATACGGCTTGCAACCTTGCGAGTTTAAATCTTGTAAAATTTCTTGATCCAGTAACAAAAATGTTTGATGTTCCTAAGTTTGTTCATGCTTGTGAAATTTGGACAACAATTCTTGAAATTTCTGTTTTAATGGCACAATTTCCTTCAAAGAAAATCGCAGAACTTAGTTATAAATACAGGACATTAGGTTTAGGTTTTGCAAATGTTGGTGCTCTTTTAATGAGATTAGGAATGCCATATGATTCTGAAGAAGGTAGAGCAATGGCCGCTTGTATTACTGCAATTATGGGGGGAACAAGTTATAAAACTTCTGCATTGTTAGCAAAAGAACATGGCCCGTTCCCTGGCTATGACAAAAATAAAGATGATATGCTAAGAGTTATTAGAAATCATAGAAGAGCTGCATATGATGAGAAAAAAACAAGTTATGAAAGCTTAACTGTCTGCCCAGTAGGAATTGATGATAAGAAATCTGCCAAATATTTATTAGATGCTGCAAAGGAAGCTTGGGATCAAGCTTTAGAATGCGGTGAAAAATTCGGTTTCAGGAATGCCCAAACAACTGTTCTTGCACCAACGGGTACTATTGGTCTTGTGATGGACTGTGATACGACAGGAGTTGAACCAGACTTCGCACTTGTTAAATTTAAAAAACTAGCTGGAGGTGGTTACTTTAAAATTATTAATCAATCTGTTCCTGCTGCATTAGAACATCTTGGGTACAATAAAACTCAAATTAATGAAATTGAATCATACGCAGTTGGGAGAGGGACTTTAAAAGGTTGCTCTACAATTAATCATGAGAATTTAAAAGAGAAAGGATTTACAGATAAAATTCTTGATAAGATTGAAGCTTCACTTGAGGGTGCTTTTGATATTTCTTTTGTATTCTCAAGATTTACTCTTGGAGATGATTTTATTTTAAAGACTTTAAAGTTATCTGAAGAAAAATTAAATGATCCTATGTTAAATATCTTATCTGAAATTGGTTTTAATAATAAGGATATTCAAACAGCAAACGATTATGTTTGTGGGACGATGACTGTTGAGGGGGCTCCTCACTTAGAAGATGAGCATTTGGCAGTCTTTGATTGTGCAAATAAATGTGGAAAGTATGGAAAGAGATTAATTAGTTATCAAGGTCATATTAGAATGATGGCAGCAGCTCAGCCATTTCTAAGTGGTGCTATTTCAAAGACAATTAATATGCCTAATGAAGCAACTGTTGAAGATATTAATGAAGCTTATACTTTATCATGGGAGCTTATGGTTAAAGCAAATGCGATTTATAGAGATGGTTCAAAATTATCTCAACCGTTGAATGCTCAAGCTTTTGATGATTTAGCGGTCGAAGATTTTGATGAAATGTCTCAGACTGAGAAGGTCACAACGGTTGCACAAAAAATAGTTGAGAAGGTTATCTATAAAGAAATTTCAAAAAGAAAAATACTTCCAAATAGAAGAGCGGGGTATACTCAAAAAGCAAATGTTGGAGGACATAAAGTTTATCTTAGAACAGGTGAATATAATGATGGAACCTTAGGTGAGATTTTTGTTGATATGCATAAAGAAGGAGCTGCTTATAGATCGTTGATGAATTGCTTCTCTATTGCAATATCACTTGGACTTCAATACGGTGTGCCTCTAGAAGAGTTTGTAGAAGCATTTACATTTACAAGATTTGAGCCTAATGGGATTGTTATTGGTCATGATAATATCAAGATGTCTACATCAGTGATTGATTATGTTTTTAGAGATCTTGCTTGTAGATATCTTGGAAGACATGATCTTGTACATGTAAAACCTACGGATCTGAAATCAGATGCAATTCAAGGTGAAGACGATAATCAAGAGCCACTTTTGAATCTAATTGAAGGAACTGAAACTTCCACTCATGCAGACGGTTCTGTGAGTGTGAAAACAAACAGAGTTTTTACTAAAGAGGCGAACTCACAAATGATTGAAGAGCAAAGAAAGAGGCAATCGGCTAAACTTAAAGGTTATGCTGGGGAGCCATGTACTGACTGTGGTGCATTTACTCTGGTTAGAAATGGTTCTTGCCTTAAATGTGATAGCTGTGGTGGAACCACTGGTTGTTCTTAAACTTTAACGCACTGAAAACTTTAAATGGTTTCTGTTGTTTCTTTTTCGTTTGAAATGACAGAAACTGTTAAAAAATCTTAACAATATTCTTGATCATTTTACGATAGTATATGTACCTACTTTAGGAGTTTCAGATATGAAAAAAGTATCAATTGTTATTGTGTTGTTATCGCCTTTTTTATCATTTTCAGCGACTGTGAAAGCTTATTTTAATACTGATTTATCCAAGAGTTATGTAGATCCTTATCGAAATATTGAAAAGCCAGGGGATGATCTTGAAGCTGTAATGATTGATAGAATCGATAAAGCGAAGATATCAGTTGATGTCGCAATTCAAGAAATTAACTTAACTAATCTTGCAAAAGCTTTAGTTAGAGCTAAAAAGCGAGGAGTGAAAGTTAGATTCATCTTAGAGGATACTTACAATTATGAAGTATACCAGCAGTATACAAATGATAAATTAAAGTCAATTGATGAGCATCGATCAAGTAAAATAATTGAACATCAAAAATTTCTAGATGCTAATGGAAATGGATATATTACAAAGAAAGAGTTAGCTGAGCGTGATGCTATAACAATCTTAAGAAAAGCAAATATTGAAATTCGAGATGATCGTTCTCCAGCTAGAAGTGGTTTAATGCATCATAAGTTTATTGTAGTCGATGAAAAATTTCTTTTAGTTTCTTCTGCTAACTTTACAAGGTCGGGGATACATGGAGATTATGACAAGACAAATTCTATAGGTAATTCGAATGCATTAATTTCTTGCCGAGATTTATCTGAATATTTCTTAGTTGAGTTTGAGTATATGTGGGAAGGAAAGTTCAAAATAGAAAAACCTTTTAGGGATCCTGCTGATTTTTTAGTGAAATCTAGAGAAGGTGATACTTTTGTAAGGACACATTTTTCACCAACAAATATCAAGAGGTATGGTTTTAAGAGTAGTGGAAATGGACTCATAGTTGATGTACTAAAAAGAGCCAAGAAAAGTATTTTTGCAAGTTTGTTCGTATTTACCGATCAGAGAATCTCAGATTCTCTCTTAGAGTTAAGACAAAAAAGACCAAAATTGGTTATGGAGTTTTTGGTAGATTTTAATTTTGCTAACAGATTTTATAGTGAATTACTTGATATGTGGGGATTGCAGATGCGAAACCCAGAGACTTGTTTCTACCAAGATGGCAACAAGCCTTGGAGAGTCCCTGAGAAAAGATTAGGTATTCCATGGCTAAATCCAGGAGATAAATTGCATCATAAGTTTGCAGTTATCGATGAAAAATATATTATCTTCGGATCTCATAATTGGTCGATTTCAGCGAACGACAGAAATGATGAAACTCTTTTGGTTATTGAAAATCCATCAATTGCAAAAAAATTCTTAGCTGAACAATCAAGGTTGTCATCCGTTGCAGATTTCGGTCCTTCTGAATTCCTTTTAAATAAAATAGATAGAATAGATGAAGAATGTGGAGAATAAGAGAATATATATTTATTCTTTAATTTTTTACCGCTAAAATCTTCAGATGATTAAATACCTTACTCTTTTGCTATTTTGCAACTCAGTCTTTTCACAAGCTCATAGCTTTGGATTAGTCGATGGATCTATTAATAGTTCAAGATATAGATTTAGCTTTTCACCTAATACTGCGACTGTGGAAGATGCAGATCTTTCAAATACATCTTTCTTAGTTTCTGAAAATACAGAGATTAGAAATAACTGGGTACTTCTATTCAATTATGATTTTTCAAGAAATTCGATTAATGCTGATGCACCACTCGCGAATGTTGATGAAGAACCTTTAGTTAAAGAAAATCAAAGTTTAAGAATTGGAGCACAAAAAACTTTTTCAAGGAAATGGGCAATCAATCTTTCAATTCCCTTTCATCGAGTACTTTTAAATGATCCAGCCCCAGGGAAAGATAAAAGAGAAACTTCTATAGGTGATATCGACTTAGCTGCAAAATATTCTTTAAAAAAAAGTGGAGATTTGTCCATTGCATTACGGCCTTTCATTTCTTTACCTACAGGGAGCGAAGTCTATATAACAACAGATAGATCGGTAGGCTTTGGGGTAGATGGGTTAATTAGTAGACGCTTCAAAAAGTCCAAAGTTTATGGATCACTGGGAGTTGCATTTAATCCAAAAGCAATAATGGATTTTAATTATTATACTGGTCACGTAAGCACAGTAGATCATAAGCTTCAATTAAGATTTGGTGCTGGGTATGCTTATGATTTTCTCAATGCCTTAGGATTAAATCTAGAAGTTTACGGTAAGTTTAATTCTAAGTTCGAGAGATACGCGTCTCCAATTCAAACTCAATTAAGCTTTAAATATGATTTACTACCAAAGAGGTTAGGACTTTTTGGAGGATTTGGTTTTGAAGGTTTTAAACCTAGCAAAAATGAAAAAACTATTTTCGTTGGTGGAAAACTTTTATTTGGTAGAACAAATAAATATTTAAGTGATGAAAGAAAAGAAACTGTCAAAGAATCTTTAGAGCTAAGATTGCAAGTTAATTTTGACAGAGACAAAGATCTAATTAGACCTGATTCGCATCAGAAATTAGACGAATTTTATAATAAATTAGTTCTATATATAGATGATATTGAATTTTTAAATATTGAAGGTCATACCGATTCAAGAAACTCAGATTCCTACAATCAGGATCTGTCTGAGAGAAGAGCAAAAGTAGTAAAAGAATATCTTATAAAGAAAGGGATAGATCGTTCAAAACTTAAGTCAATAGGGTTTGGTGAGAGTAAATTACTTAATCGAGGTAACCAAGAATCTGATCATGCTGAAAATAGAAGAGTCGAAATAAAGGTTGATTTTGAATGAGGTCATTATGAAGCATTTGTTTTTCTTTTTATCATTTATTTTATTTTCATGCGAAGATCAGTATAAACATCCTGATATATCAAATAAGCTGTGCAAAAGTAGTCTTGTTACAGGAATAGGTACTGGAGTTAATATTAAAAATGCTGCTCCTAGTTGCAGGTATATTAAAGAGGTAAGTAGAGTAAATGCAAAGTCAGGTGCAGCTTGGATTGATGTAGATGGGCCTATAGGTAAGTTGCCTCCTTTTAAAGCATTTTGTGATATGAGTACAGATGGTGGAGGTTGGACTCTTGTTTCTAAAATTAAATTTACCGTTAAAGGACCATCTAAAATTGAGATGACTGGTGATGTGAGTTTGGCTGGATTGAATATTGATCCTTATTCGGGAGCTGAAATGGCTTCTGGAAATACAGATGTTGATGAATTTACTTATCCTGAATATCCTAATTATTTTCCAATAGCCTATAATGGAGACGCTCTTCAGACTAATATTGATAATGTAAAAGCTACGGCACCAGGAGAATGTTTTGCTAGTATGAGTAGAGAAGTGATAGAGGCCTTAAGGGTAAATTGTCATAAATCATTAGGAGCTTCGGTAAAATCAGCAAGAAAAAAATCTGTCTTAATGCAGTTGCAAGACGGAGTTAAAACTTACGTTAGTTCGTCAAAGTTTTTTAATCCGATCCAACATAAATGTGAGACTCCTTCATCGGTTTGTACAGGCAAAGATCTATCAGGTTGTGATCCGAATTTAATTACTGAAGTTTATGAGAACTATAATCCAAGTACTGGTAAAGTTTCTGGTTTGAAAACTGCTAGTAACGGCTGGGAAGAGACTTGTGATGAACCTAGAGCAAATGGTACAGAATCAGAGTTTGGAGACTCTGTACTGCCTGCAGGATGGATGGCAGGAGGAGGTCCTGGAGATAGTCATTCTCCATCGGCTTTTTATGATCTTTCGGCAGTTAATGTGAAATCATCTGGGGCAATTGGTGTAAAAGCCAATAATGAGTCTAGTCTTTATTCATATTGTTCAAGTTCAAAAACCTGCGGATATACTTTAATGTATGTGAAATAATGATTGGAGATACTATGAAATATTTTATTATTTTACTTATTTTTCTTTTTTCTTGTGGGACTGATCAATCAGATCTTTCAAAAAAAGAAAATATTAATCAAATTGATCCAATCATTGGGGCAGAGGAACCTAAATGTAAAGATTCTCCTTTTATTGGTTATTGGGAAGAAACTTATGGCAAAAGAGGAGAATTCATAGATATAAATGAATCTTGCAAGGTATTTAATTACTATTGTAGGTCTGAAATGGATTTTACTTTTAATGATCACGATTCTTCTTTAAGGATTGATGTTCTTTCAACTGATTTACAAGAAGGCTGCCTTGATTTAGGTAGTTATGATTGTAAGTATCAACTGATCAAAAGCGATTTGGATTATTTTGCAATTATTTGTGGAAAAGAAGTATTTGCATTTAATCGAGTTTTAGGTCCTTAGTTTCATTAAAATAATTATAAATTTTCTGAGCCACTTTTTCTGAAAGACTAAAATTATTCATTATATCTTGAATGCTTAATTTTCCCAATTCATAAATATTGCCAGTATGTACGGATAGTATCTTCTTAATGGTAATTTTCCCAACTCCAGGAATTTCAGAAAGATCAGAATGAATGAACTTTTTCTTTTCTTGCTTATGATGTAGTTTTCTTGAAAATCTATGTGCCTCGTCTCGCATTTGAGTAACTATCCTAAAGAGCTCGATATTCTTTTTTAAGGTATATGGATTAGTTCTTCCAGGGATAACTAATCTTTCTTCAGATTTATTTCTTAAGTCGTTTTTATAATTAGGGTGAAGTCGAGATTTAGCAATTCCTACAACAGGAATTTTCAATTGATGTTTATTGAGAATTTTTTTAAAGCTGTTTACCTGCAATTTTCCACCGTCAACGATAAATACATCTGGTAAGTTTTGATACTTCAATCTTCTCTCTAGTACTTCTTCCATCATTGCAAAATCATTATTACCTTCAAGCCTTTCAGTTAAATGAAAATATCGATAATTTTTTTTATCAGGTTTCCCATCCTTAAATGTAATTTGTGCAGCAGTAGGAGATTGTCCCTGCCAAACTGCAATATCGTAACATTCCAAATCTCTAGGTAATTCATCCAAAGTTAAAAGATCTTTAAGTTTTTTTAGACCTTTCAAAATATTTTGATAATTTTCCTTACGCATTCTTTGAGAGTTCCTTGCATATTCATGAGTGGTCTCAAATAAAGTTCTAAATTTATTCCCAGGCTTAACAACTTTGATTTTTGACTTGCTAATTTTTTTTAATGCCTCAGCAACTTTTTTCTCTGTGTTTTTTTCCAAATCTAGAATCAAATAATCAGGAAAAGTATTTTTTTTAGAATAATATTGCAAGATTATTGAAGGAATATTTTGATAGAACTCTTCAGAGTCTTTAAATTGATTAATAAGATGAATGTTCTTAGCTCCTATGAGAAGGGAATTTCTTATCTCGTAAATTGCCAAATCAATCTCTTCTTCAGAGTAATGATAAGAAAATAAATCAATATCTTTAAGATTTTCCTGAAACTCTACTTTTTGCTTTATGCTTTCATCGTTATATAGCTTTAAAGTTGAAAGTGAATCTCTGAGTAAAATTGCTTTTTCAAACTCTTGTGAATTAGAGAGATTTATCATTTTATCCTCTAAATTTTTTATGATTTTTTTTCTTTTACTATCAGATGAAAAAAACTTTTCAACCTCTTTTAAATCCTGATGATAATTTTCTTTGGAAATTTTATCTACACATGGAGCGCTACATTGATGAATTTGATGGAGTATGCAAGGAGTTTTTCTACTCCTAAATTCAGTTAAGCTACAATCTCTTAGGTTATAAACTTTTGTAAGAGTTTTGATCGTTGATTTTAAATAACTTCCTTCAGGAAATGGGCCATAGATTTTAATATTTTTCTTTTTCTTTGGTTTTCTGGTGTATATCAACCTAGGAAAAGATTCATTTAAATTAATTTCCAGATAAGGGTAAGTTTTATCATCTCTTAATCTGATATTATATTTGGGGGTATATTGCTTAATTAAATTATTCTCAAGAATTAATGACTCCATTTCGCTTTCAGTCATAATGATTTCAAAGTCTTTTATTCTTTTTACTAATGCTTGAGTTTTGGAATATTTTTCTGAAGCATCAAAATAGGTCTTAACTCTATTCTTTAGATTCTTTGCTTTTCCTACATAAATAACTTCATTATAAACATTTTTCATTAGATAACAGCCTGGTGATCTAGGTAGGGTTTTGGCTTTATCTAATAATTCTGTTTTTTTGGTCATTTTAGAGGCTTATTCTAAACCCTTTCTTTACTAGAGGCCATGCAATAGGTATAATATTGAGGTTTTACTTAAAGTAATCAGGACGGTTTTTTGCATGGCGACAAAGAAGAAAACAACAAAAAAACGAAAAAAGAAAAAGTCTAGTTCAGAAGCAGCTAAAGATCTTTGGATCAAAGGTATTGCTAATGCAGAAAGTGAGTCTAGGTCCTATTCAATTAAAAATAACTACGAAGTTGGAGAAGTTATCGATCATAAATTGTTTGGTCGTGGTGTTGTAAAAACTTTAGTAGGTAATGAAAAAATTGAAGTAGTATTTGAGGACCAAGTAAAGACCTTGGTCCAGAATAAATAATTTTTAAAAATTCCATGGTGAATATGGTGATGCACCATATCCTTGTCCCCATCTATTTCCGTAAGAAAAAGCGTCTCTTCCTAAGGCCTGTTGTTGTCTTTGAAATTGATTAAATGTTGCCTGAGGGTTAGCGAATCTTCCTCTTCCACCACCTCTTGGTCCTGCAACACCTCTCGCAGCAAAGCCTGTATATGAGTTTCCAATTCCGCCGAACTGTCCTCCAAATCCACCTCTAGCACCAAATCCATTTCCGAATCCACCGCCACCGAATCCACCTCTGGCACCAAATCCGTTACCGAATCCACCGCCAAAGCTTCCACCGTAACCTGCGTAAGTTCCAAATCCGCCACCAAAAGCACCACCTATACTTCCACCAAAAGCGCCGCCATAAATTCCACCATTAAATCCTGGAGTTCCGAAGCCACCATAAGGAAGATGTCCATTGACTCCAGCTTGCCATCCTGGGAAGCCAGGTTGATAAGGAGCACCTGTCTGCCATCCGTAATTACCATTAAATCCACCAGGGAATCCTAAGTTTCCACCAAGATGAACCATTCCACCAAGACCACCGTAAGGATTAAATCCTCCAAGTCCTAACTGACCACCATAAAAACCAGGTCCATAGAGTCCTCCACCGAAGCCCCCTCCTAAACCAGCGTAGTTTCCAAAACCAGCACCATTACATTTTGGCGTCTTGGGAGTTACAAAATCTCTTGCAAGTTCCCCATCTGTTAATCTTTGAAGATTTTCAGCATAGATACCTTTGTTGAGTTCATTAACTGAGTTTGTATAATGACCGTAAGCAGTCGGACAAGCTTTTGCATATTGCTTATTTGTTAAATATCCAAAAATAGGTCCACCTAAAGTAGCAGCTAAGCCAACAAGAGTTTCACCGAAGTTCATTCCTCGTCTTCCGCCGCCTCTTCTACCTCTCCTACCTCCTCTTCTACCACAATCAGGGCAATCCTCATCAAATTCAGTATCATATCTTCTTCTTGCCCACTCTTCTCTAAAACATTTAGAGTCACCATGTGCACAATTTATATCTCCGTGAGAAGTAACAATTCTAGAAGGTCTCCCAGGAACAATTTCAAAATTTCCTCTTAAGCAAGACTGAGCTCCATGTTTTCTAATACACTTAGATGCATCTTTTCCAAATAAACATTTAGAACATCTTTTTGTAAGCTTTCCTTTCTTATAATACTTTTTACATTTTCTAGAACATCTATTTGAGATTGCATAAGATCCATCAATGTCTGTTATGTGATGACCACAGTTTCCTGGTATCAAGTTTCCGTTGGCGTCTCTTTGAGGAGGGCAATCAGTTTTATAAGAATAAACGTCAGGGTTACCACCTTTACTATTATTTTTATACTGCTCAATTGCCTTTAATTGATCAGCTTGAGAAATACAGTAGTTGTTCAGTTTTTGTAATAAATCAATATTAAAATCTGATCCGCTTCCTTTACAAGAAACTGATTTATAACATTGCATTCCATTTTCTAGTTTGCTTTCCTCGTAAGTAATTTGTCCTCCTTTACTTCCACATTCATTCATCCAACTCTCTAAACGAGTGCCTTGATATTGTGAAAATAATTGGAAAGAAAATCCTAATGAAATTAATATAAACTTAAGCATGATATCATCCTATGATAAGTTAAAAGTCTCCGACTAATAGTATATCCTTAGTATAAGACAGATTTGTTTAATGGAAAAATTTTCAAATCCTCTCTTTTCAGAGTAAAAAAGTATAGTATGAAAAATTTGCCTCCTTCAGATCATGGTTTTGATTTTTCCATTTTTATTGAATGGGGACTCTTAATTGGTGTTCTTATCTTTCTTTTTTATACGGCAAAAAAAATTCAATACGAAAAGATTGAATTTCTAGATGATGCGACTTGGACTAATTTCTTTGAATTTAAACTTCCTATACCTAAATGGTGGAGTATGACCGAAGAGCATAGTAAATTGGTCTTTCATAGAACTGATACTAGATATGATTGGGTAGCGAGATTTTCAAAAGAAAAGAGTGAAGATTCCGTGGATGAATTCATATTAAGCTATCTCGAAAATAATAAAATAGTCTTGGATAATTCCTATGATAGTTATGAAAAAACTGTGAATTCTGAGTATTTAATTTTAGATCAAGAAGTTAATCAAAAGATTTCTGAATTTGTAAGATATGAAGCTACTGCTACAGTTCATAACTTAAAAAGAGCATATTTCGATTTGATTGCTTTTAGGGGGAAAGATAAAAAAAGTATATTTTTCTTCGAAAGTAGAAGTTCAATTTTAAATGGTTGCGTGGAAGGTCCTTATTTTGAAGAAAGTATAAAGAACTTAAAGTCTCTTAATTGAGAACTTTCTAAGCCTTTCAACCATAAAATCAACTAGTTCAGAGTCAGTTGCATAGACTTCCTCGACTTCTTCTTTATTGAGTAGATAGTCTTTGATTCTTAAAGCAACATGATGAAGAGATTCAGTTAAATAAAGTCCTGAAATGCTTTCACCAGAGAAACTTTTAATAATTTCTTTTTTAGCATGATTATACATTTCAGTCTCAGTGATATCTCCAGGAATTTCAGTCCCGAATTTATCTTGAACTTCTTCAATTGCTTGTTCTTTAATATCTTCTTCTGTTGAAAAACTTACGTTTAACTCAGTTGCTAATGAATCAATCAAAACTGTTCTCTGATCAATTTGGTATTCGATAATTCTTGCTTCTTGAAGGTGATTCAAGCAATAACTCGCAAGTAATTGCAATGTGTCAAAATCGGTTCTCATTAAGATGCCTTTAATTTAAATACGTTACTATTGAAGTCTATCTTAAAGCCCCAAGGTCCTACAACTTAAAATTCAGAATATTTTTAAATTTATTTCTTTCTTTTTAATAAATAAATAAAGTTTCTTTCGTTGAGTAGGTATAAGCTTACCAAATATAAGGTAAGGATTATGAAAGATATTAAAATAAAAAGGATTAATTTATAAAAAAGAGAATAGCTATAAAAGTCTAAATATCCCTTTAATTGCCTAGAAACAACAAAGGACAGTATCCCAGCAATTATAAAGATTAGCATTCGCTTGATTTCTTTAAAGCTGATACTTAGATCTAAATATTTATTTAAAAAGAAGAGCTGCATTTTTAAATTGATAAATATTGCTACACTCGCAGAAATGGCTAGAGCTGAGAACCCAAGTTCCTTAATGAGAAAAAACGCGACAGCAAGGTTTATCAAGACTGAAATAGATGAAGTAATTACGGGAATCCTTTCTTTATCTATAGTGTAAAAAATTGGGACAGTAATTTTGTAAAGTCCATAGAAGGGAAGAGATAAAGAATAGAAAAATAATGCTTTTGCACTCATGAATGTATCATTTCTGGTGAATGCCCCTCTTTCAAAAACAATATTTATAATCCAATCTGAGTAACTAAGAATAATAATTGTTATGGGTATTAACAAAGTGAGGCTTAAAAATAATGTATTTAGAAATGTTTCAGTTGCATCTTTCTTTTTTCCTTGCTTCCAAAGTTCTGAGAAATGAACTAAGTGAGAGTTTCCTATAGAGACACTTAAGACTCCGTTTGGAAATTGAAAAAGCCTAAATCCCCAGTTAAGCCAAGAGACAGCACCAATTCCTGCTGTCGTAGCTAGAATGGTATTAATAATTAAATTAATTTGATTCAAAGAATAGCCCAAAGCACCAGGGCCCATTTTATAAAGTATTCGCTTAACATTTTTGCTAAAAAGTTTTTTAGGGAATTTAAACGAGTATCCTTTTTTAATAATCTCTGGAACTTGCAAAAAAAACTGAAGAAATCCACCAATTAAAATTCCTATAGCAATAGATAGAATACTATTAAAGCCATTTTGCTCAAGTTTATGTGATAAAAATAAAATAGAACAAATAACACTGAGATTTAAAAAGATCGGCATTGCAGCAGGAAGAAAAAATATTTTATAAGTATTTAAGACTCCCATAACCAGTGCAGCCAGTGAGATTAGAAATAAAAATGGGGAGACTATTCTGACCATAAGAACAGTTAGGTCAAATTTTTCAGAATCATTTACAAACCCAGGGGCAAGCAAATTTACCAAATAAGGAGCAGCGAGAAATATTAGAAAACTTAAAAAAGACGTAATGATAGCTAGAGTCCAAAATGCCTCATTAAATGTTTTCTTAGAATCCTCTTTTTGTTTTGACTCGGTGAATATAGGAACAAAGGCTGCCGAGAAGGCCCCTTCCGCAAATAAATCTCTTAATAAGTTTGGGATTCTATATGCAACATAGAAAGCATCTGTTAACCCAGACGCCCCAAATGTAGATGCTATTAGCTGTTCTCTTACTAATCCAAGAATTCTGCTGAGAAATGTAGCTATCGCCATTCTGGCTGATGTGAGAAGAATCGAAATTTTACTCTTTTCTTGACTATGGGCCACTTTATTTCCATTATCACTGGGTTATATTTTATTTATTTAACGATAACCTCTAACGATTAAAAGGTGAAATTTTATGGAAAATGCTATTGGATTTATTAGTTATAGTCCATACATTGCAGTTGCTGGTTTTGCATTCGCAATTATGACTTACGGATGGGTTGTGAAACAACCTGCTGGAAATGCAAGAATGACTGAGATTGCTGGTTTGATTGAATCAGGATCGATGACTTTTTTAAGAAAGGAATACACTTTATTATTAGTATTCTTAGGATTAGTTGCAATCTTAATTGCTTCATTTCTTAGTACTTCAACTGCAGTTTGTTATTTAGTAGGTGCAATCGCATCTATGCTTTGTGGTTTCATGGGAATGAAAGCTGCTACAAAATCAAATGTTAGAACTGCTCAAGCAGCTTCTAGTTCAGGTCAAGGTAAAGCTTTATCTGTTGCATTTTTTGGTGGATCAGTTATGGGAATGACTGTTGCTTCTCTTGGGTTACTAGGAGTTGTATTAGCATTTAAATTTCTTGGTCTTGAAAATATGGAAGCTTTAAATGGCTTTGCGATGGGTGCTTCATCAATTGCTCTTTTTGCAAGAGTTGGTGGTGGAATTTATACAAAAGCAGCAGATGTTGGTGCTGACTTAGTTGGTAAAGTAGAAGCTGGTATCCCAGAAGATGATCCAAGAAA
>JAHDHG010000179.1 GCA_020631435.1 Bacteriovoracaceae bacterium
GTTAGTTGATGTTGAGGCCAAGAGTAAATTAAAAGATAAGTATAATAAAGAAGTAGATAGAAAAAGTGCTTATGAAATTTTAAATGATAAGTTGAAAGAATCAGACGATGATGAAGCTAATGATAAAGAACTTGCTGAAACTAGAAAGTCTGCCAAAGATGATGAGCCAGGATTTTTTGAATCCTTATCAAAAAATACAATGGTAAGACAAATTGGTAGAACCGTGACAAGAGAAGTCACTAGAGGTCTTTTAGGTGCACTTGGATTAAAAACAACTAAAAGAAGATCAAGCAGAAAAAATAGTTCTTGGTTTTAATTTAATAGTTGATGATAAACTGCTTTTCTTAAATCTTCAGGCAGTTCTTTTTCAAATATTAAGATCTTATATATTGAACCAAGCCAATTTCCCTTTGGCCCTTGACCTATATAAAAGTCTTCAGACTCACTAGATAATCTACCGCCTATAGGCTTAGATTCAGAACTTACTTTACCATCAATATAAATCTTTAAAGGAGTATTTTGCTTCCAACTAATACCGTAAGCAGTTTTCCTTTTCATTTGAAGAAACGATCCTGACTCTATAGAAACAGAACCTTCAGTTGTTGAAATAGATGCCTTTAAGCACTCAGAACATCCTGTTTTGTGACCAATTTTATCAAATCTAAGACTTAAATAATCATCATCTTTATTATCACCTACATCAATGAGCCCTAAATCATGATTAATGGTATCAGAATCTGCTACAATAATAATTTCAAATTCTTTTAGGTTATCAGTAAAGTTCGTAGCTTTGAGGAAACTGTCTTGAAAATAAAGTGATTTACCATCAAATATTGGAGAAGTTTTTTCGTTTTTAGTTTCAAATTTTATACCATTAATTTGGTAACAGCTTATTGGATCATTTTTTGATGCCTTATCCTGGCACTTATCACCTTTTTTCATTCCATCAAAGTGCGAAAAGTCCATTAAGGTTAAATTGTTTTGAAACTTTGAAATGACATCAAAAAAAGGAACAACTTCTAATTTTGATTCATAAAATGAACCATTGTTTTTAGAGAATACTGTGACATTGATGTTTTTCCCATTAGCTTCAGGAGGAAAATTAAATTTAAAATAATATTGAGAATTTTTACATTTTACTTTTGCTTGATGGTCGAACTCTTTGATTGTAATTTTTACGGCAGGAGAATTCTTACAGTCTCCTTTTAACTCCAAAAATTCAGATTTCAGTTGACCGTTAAGAGGCTCATTAATTGATACTCTAACAGCTTGATTTTTTACTTTCGGTGACTTATTGGTCACAGAACTATCACTTCCAGAGCATGAAACAATGAGGAGTAACAAAAGTTTAAAACATTTCATCTGGTCTCATTTGGTGAAGATTATTTCTAACGCTTGCAAGGAATTTACCACCAAGCTCTCCATCGATTAGTCTGTGATCATAAGAATGAGTTAAGAACATCATGGATCTGACTGCAATCGCATCGTCTGGCATCACCATTACTCTTTTCTTGATAACTCCAGCGGCCATAATACCAACTTGAGGTTGAAGGATAATCGGAGTAGCTAGAACTGTTCCAAAACTTCCTACATTAGAGAAAGTAAATGTCCCCCCTTGAAGTTCATCTACTTTTAATTTCTTTGCCCTGGCTCTTGTTGCAAGATCTTGAAGTGATCTACAAAGACCAGTCATATTTAGGCCCTCAGCTCCTTTAATAACTGGAACGACTAATCCATTACCTGGAACGGCTACAGCACAACCAAGATTGATATTTTTCTTTAAGACAATATTATCGCCATCTAAAGATGCATTAACATATGGATGTTCTTTTAATGCTTGAATGATCGCCATCATTATAAATGGCGTATAAGTTAACTTAAACCCTTCTTGCTTTTGAAATTCATGTTTAAAACTTTCTCTAAATTTCACAAGATGAGTCATATCAACTTCATCCACTGAATTAACGTGCGGAGAAATTTGTTTTGATGCCACCATATTCTTAGCAATCATTTTTCTCATATTATCCATAGGAATAATTTGCACATCTTCGCCAGGAGCAAAAGCAGGTATTGATGGAGCCGGTGCTGAAAGCCTAGAAGGAGAAGATGATTTTGATCCAGAGCTCAAATATTTTTCAAAGTCTGCTTTATTAAACCTTCCACCTGCTCCTGTTCCGTCTAAATGATCAAGGTCAGCTAAGTTAATTCCGTTTTCTTTGGCCATTTTTCTAACTAATGGTGTGTAGAATCTATTAGGTTTAGAGCTTGCGCTTGTTGTAGTTTTAGTGACAGTTTCAGTTTTCGTTTCAACAACTTCCTCTTTAACTTCACTTTTAGCAGGAGTAGATGAATCTAGAGCCGCATTTGGATCATCTTCAATAATGGCGATAACTTTTCCAACATCAATAGTTTCACCTTCTTCAAAAAGAAGTTTTTCAACTCTTCCTGAAAAAGGAGATGGAATCTCTGATTCAACTTTGTCTGTAGAAATTTCTAAGATGATTTCATCTATTTCAACTTCATCACCAGCTTGTTTATTCCACTTTGTGATTGTTCCAGTGGTGATCGACTCACCCATTTGAGGCATAACTAATTCGTGCTTCGCCATATTTATAACTCCTAAAAATTAATTGATCTTTTCTTTGCTGCCATTACCGCTTCAGATAACCACTCTCCCAATGTTGGATGAGGATGAACTGTAGCAAAAATTTCTTCGTCTATCCCTTCCATTTGTCTAAAAAGCGTATATTCATGAATTAACTCAGTTGCGTGTGTTCCCACTATATGTGCTCCAAGAAGTTCACCATACTCACCAGTAAGAACTTTAACAAACCCATCTGTCTCATTAGATGCAATTGCTTTTCCATTTGCACTAAATGGCATTTTACCAACTGAATACTTTATCTTCTTTTCTTTGAGAGCTCTTTCTGTATATCCAACAGAAGCTACCTGTGGCTGACAATAAGTACAGCCAGGGATATTCATTTTATCTATAGCATGAGGATGGAGACCTGCTATTTTTTCAGCAGCAACAATTCCTTCATGACTTGCAGCGTGTGCTAGTAATGGTGGCCCCGAGACATCACCAATAGCATAAACACCTTTTACATTTGTTTCAAAATTATCATCTACAGAAATAAAGCCTTTATCTGTTTTAACTCCAAGTTTCTCTAGCCCAATATTTTCTATTCTTCCAGTCATTCCAACAGCGATGAGCCCTAAATCAAACTTATGATCTTTCCCATCACAAGTAATAGTAACATCTTTGGAGGTTCCTTTCGCACTGACTTTCTTTGCCCCTAAAGTCATCTTAATTCCATACTTCTTATAGGCCTTCTCAATTTCTTTAGATGAATCCTCATCTTCTATTGGAAGTAGATGCTTTTGTAATTCAAAAATATGCACATCAATTCCGAAAGCATTCCAAAAGTAAGCGAACTCTACACCTATAGCACCAGCACCGATGATTCCAACCGACTTGGGCATTTTTTCAAGCTTAATAGCTTCCCAAGCTCCAATAAGTTTTTTTCCATCATGCTCAAGCCCTGGGAAAGTTCTATATTTTGCACCTGTTGCAATAATAATATTCTTAGCACTGACTTTTTTAGATCCAATTTTCAAAGTACTTTTATCAATTAGCTCGCCTGTACCTTTGATAACCGTGATTTTATTTTTCTTCATGAGGTATTCAACACCCCCTGAAATTTTATCAGAAATTTTCTTTGCTCTTTTAATTGCCTGA
>JAHDHG010000022.1 GCA_020631435.1 Bacteriovoracaceae bacterium
TACTTGATTATTTACCTGATTATATTCCCGTCTTTGAAAACTTTGATACAAAAATATCAAATTTTGAATATTAATATTATCAAATGAAAGAAGCTTATGATTTATCTCAAGAAGATATTTCTAACGACTCTATCATGCCAAATATCTCAACTCTTTTTAACAAGAAATTAGAATTAAAAAAGTCTATAAAAATAGAAGAATTCAATAATAAGACTTCACAATCTTTAGGTGATGATATTTTTATTGAGTCCAAAAATTTAAGACACCTACTAGATTTAAAACCACAATTTACTAAATCTGATTTCCTAGAAAAACTTACCTTTTATATTGAATCAAATTATCATCATTTTAATGATATTTACTTTATGGGTGAATCATACCAGCTATTTAAAGAGATCTTTGAAAATAGAAAAATTAGTCTAAGCAAATTGAGTTTTCTAGAAAGTGATTACAAAGAGAGTTTTTACAACTCTTTAAATAATTCTCTTTATTTATCTTCTTCAGATATTTTTAATCAAAAAAGAAAACCAAGAAATAAAACAAAAAGAAAAAAAGAAAATATTGATTTTTTTGCTGAACAACTAACATCTCTTAAGCCAGGAGACTTTATTGTTCATAAATCTTTTGGTGTTGGAATTTATTTAGGAATAAAAAACCTTAATAACTCTGACGACTCTGATTTTGTAGAAATTGAGTATAAAGACAAAGATAAAGTATATGTACCTCTTTATAATTTAGATCTTATTCAAAAATATGCAGATGCAAATTCTAGTTGCACAGTTTCAGATTTAAAATCAAAAAAGTTTAACCAAAAAAAATCAAAAGCAAGATTAGCTGCTAAGAAATTAGCTTTTGATATTATAAAGCTACAAGCTGAGCGAAATGCTTACAAAGGCTATGCTTATTCTCCTCCAGGAGATGAATATTCTACCTTTGAGGATGAATTTCCATTCACCTTAACTAAAGATCAAAATACTGCGATAGAGGATATTCTCTCTGATATGTGCCAAGAAAAACCAATGGATCGCTTAGTCTGTGGAGATGTTGGCTTTGGAAAAACTGAAGTTTCCATGAGGGCTGCCTTCAAAGCAATAGAAGATGGAAAACAAGTTGCTGTTTTGGTTCCTACAACAATTTTATCTTTACAGCACTATATGAATTTCAAAGAGAGATTTAAAAAATTCGCTGTTAATATTGATTTTATCTCCAGATTTAAATCGACAAAAGAAACTAATGAAATCTTTGAAAATTTAACTTCTGGAAAAATTGATATTGTCATTGGAACACATAAATTATTATCCGATAAAGTAAAATTTAAAAATCTTGGACTAGTAGTCATTGATGAAGAACATAGATTCGGCGTTGCTCAAAAAGAAAAACTTAAACTACTAAAGGCAAATACTGATTTTTTAACATTAACAGCAACTCCTATTCCTAGGACTCTACAATTAGCTTTTCTTGGGATAAAAGAGGTTTCGTTAATTCAAACACCTCCACCTAAGAGACAATCTATTAATACTTTTATGGTGCGAGATGATAATCAAACTATTAAAAATGCACTTGAAAAAGAATTAAAGAGAAACGGGCAGATATTTGTTATTCATAATAGAGTTCAAGATATTGAAATTTTAGTTTCTAAAATTAGATCTTTAGTTCCACAGGCAAAGATTGTTTATGCCCACGGACAACTAAATGAAAAAGATCTCGAAAAAAGAATTCAAGATTTTTTTGATAAAAAATATGACATTTTAGTGGCAACAACTATCGTTGAATCAGGAATAGATATTCCCACTGCTAATACAATGATTATTAATAATTCACATTCGTTTGGACTAGCTCAACTTCATCAGTTAAGAGGAAGAATTGGAAGATCTACTAGAAAAGCTTTTTGTTACTTCTTAATACCTAAATCAAAAAAATTAAATAAAAACGCAGAAAAAAGATTAGAGGCCCTTCAAAGATATAGCGATATAGGCTCTGGATTTGCATTAGCTAGTTCGGATTTAGAGATTAGAGGAGCTGGAGATATCTTAGGCGCTGAACAATCAGGACATATTCAAAATATTGGTATGGAACTTTATTCTGAAATGCTTAATGATGCTATCCAAGAACTTAAAGGAGAAAAAGCAACATTAGAGAAATTCGATGTTGAAGTAAATTTATCTTTTCCAAGTTACCTTTCCAAAAACTTTATTCAAGATCAAAACACAAGACTTAAGTATTATAAGAAAATTTCTAATTCAAGAAGTGATGACCAGCTGAACTCTTTAAAAGATGAACTTATCGATATCTATGGAAAACTTCCTGAAGAAACAGTAAATTTATTCAATCTCATTTCAATAAGAAACTTATTTAATAATCTTCCCGTCAACTCGATAAAAATAAGTGAAAAATCAATTTCAATGAAGCTTAACGAAGAATACTTAAAAGATAATGAAGAAAAGAGGAACAAAATAGTCAACTTTTTCATGTCAGATCTAAGTAAATTTAAATTAAGTCCGAATTTTTTAGTCAAGATTTCATCCAAACAAGAAAATTCTTCTACTGCTCTTGATAACTTACGGTCAATTTTTTCGACTCTATTGGTCTAATCATCATTAATTTATATAATTTCTAAAGGAATAATACATTGGGGAATGTTATGAAATTATTAATTAGCTTACTTTTTATTTTACCTCTTTCAGTTTTTGCAGATAAAGTAGTTGCAGAAATTAACGGTGAAAAAATTACTTTATCAGAGTTAAATTCTGAATACGCTGATAGGCTTCTTTACCCAAGTCATAAAAAAATAAATAAACAAGTTGTTCTTCAAGATATTATTAATAGAAAACTTGCTACTAAGTCTGCTAAATCTAAAAACTTAGATAAAGATGAAACGGTAAAAGAAAAAATAGATTCTCTTTTACATGACGAGCTTCTTGGAAAAGATTTAGGTGAAAAATTTGAAAAAATTAAAATTTCAGATGATGAAGTTAAAAAATATTATTCTAACCACCCAGAGTACAAGACAAGTCATATTCTTTTTAGATTAAAAGCTGTTCCCAATAAAGAAGAACTAGAGAAGTCTTATGAATTTATGTACAAGTTGTATAAAGAAATTGAAACTACTCCATCTAAGTTTGAAGATGCAGCAAAAAAATATTCTCAAATTTCTACTAATGAGAATGGTGGAAATATCGGTTACTTACCACATACTTCAATGGCACCAGAATATTATGAAGCAATTAAAGGTAAAGAAATTGGTACCATTACGCAACCTGTTAGAACTCAATTCGGTTACCATATTATTAAAATTACAGGAAAAAAAGATTTCAAAGGTATTGATAAAAACCTTTATAAAAGAATTATCTTTGACCAAAAGAGAGATAAAATCATAAGTGATTATTATGCATCATTAAACAAAGGTGCTAAGGTCAAAATCTATAAAAACAATCTCTAAAACAAGAGAATAATTATGAAATTTATACTGCCTATCATTCTTATAAGTATTTCTTTGCACGCAAGCTTACTTGATAAAGTCGCTGCAGTAATTGAAAAGAAACCAATCACTTTTTCTGAAGTAACTAGAATTAAAAATAATTTTAATGCTAGAAATATGATTGCACCTTTGATTTATCAAAAGGGAAAAACTTCAGATAAAGAAATCTTAAACACAATTATTCAAACTCATTTAGTTAGAAAAAAATTAAAAGAATTAGGAATAGAAGTTCAAGACTCAGTGGTAAATGGAAGAATTGAAGAGATTAGAAAAAATCAAAACGTGACAAAAGAATTTTTATACAACTATCTAGCAAAACAAGGTTTAAGCAGGCAGGAATATTTTGATCTTATTAAGCAAATGATGGAGATCTCTTATTTTAATCAAAAAATAATAGCACCATTAATTTCTGTAAAAGATTCTGAAGTAAGTGAAAAAGAAGCGGAGATAAAAAGTAAAATCCCTAAAGTTATGATTTATGATGTTACAAATTATTCTTTTGGCCCTGAGATTCAAAAGAAATATTCTAATGCAGAGCTAATTAAAATTTTAAAATCTTTTAGAAAAGACAAATCTACATTACCTGCTGACTTACAGGGGCTTGAAGGTACAGATATCACCCTAAACGGTTTTGAACTTAATCCTAATGTTAAAAAAATTTTAAGATCTACGAGATCTAAGAGATTTTCTACACCAAAGATAATTAACAACTATTTGAATGTTTTTTATGTAAGATCAAAAAGAATTGACAGAAAAAGAACTCCTAAAATATCAAATGACATGATCAAACAAGAAGTAGCAATTTCTAAGTCAACTGAGGAAATCCAGAAATGGGTTAAGTCAGAAATGGACGAATCGTTTATTAAGATCTTTATCTAGTTATTTATCACAACGCACATTGGCTGCATAAAATTTGTAGGTTTCATTAATTTGAGAAGTTATTGATTTCTCTGGGATAATGAAAGTTCCCTTAAGACAAATTTTATCTAAATGATCATAACCCATTAATTCATCAATCACCTTCTCACTAGTCGGAACTAAATCTACTATGACAGAATTAACCTTGGATCTATCAAAGCCTAGAATTTTATATTTATATTCAGAAGTAATCTTAAATCGGTATTTAGTATAACTAATCTGATAAAGCATCTTATCTATTTTTATCAACTCACCACAAAACTCATTAGAAAAACAAATTGAAGAAAAAACAAAAAACAAAAGTATCTTTTTCATGCACGGATAATACACCGCATTATATTTTTAAAAATAAATTATGAATTTTTTTCATATTTCTTTGTATATAAATACTCTAAGTTACCAAAATCACATTAATTTAATACAATCTCGATTAAATATGGAATTCATTTCAATTAAAAATGCAAGGTCAAATAACCTAAAGAATATAGATATAGAGATACCTAGAAATAAGTTTGTAGTTATTTCTGGCCCTTCTGGTTCTGGAAAAAGTTCTTTGGCTTTTGAAACTATTTTCAAAGAAGGACAAAGAAGATTTTTAGAATCTATTTCAAGTTATGGAAGGTCTTTTTTACAAACTATTGATTTTCCAAAAGTTGATCTGATTGAAGGACTTAGCCCTACAGTTGCGATAGATCAAAAAACGAGCTCAATTAATCCAAGATCTACTGTTGGTACCTTAACTGAAATCTATACTTATCTTAGAATGCTCTATGCAAAATTAGGTACTGCGCATTCTCCTGAATCTGGAAAAGAAATTTCTCCCCTAGGAGAAGATGAAATAATAAAGAAAGTTTTAAAACTTCCCAAAGATAGTAAATTAATAATCTTATCACCAATTCTAATGCATAAAAAAGGTGAACATAGAGACGTTTTACAGAAATATGAGAACCTCGGCTTTACCAAGATAAGAGTTAATAAAAAACATCAATTCATTGATGAAAAACTTAATGCCAATGTTAAACAATATAACAATGTAGACTTAGTTATTGATAGAGTTAAAAACAAAAAAGAATCCAAAGAAAGAATTATCAATTCAATTAAAAAAGCAATCCTTTATTCTAAAGGATCTGTTGTAATTGAAACTGAAAGAGAAGATCTTTTTCTATCTAATAATTATTATTGTCCAGAATTAAATAAATCATTTCCAAAGTTAGATGAATCATTGTTCTCTTTTAATTCACCAAGAGGGTATTGTGAATATTGTCTGGGACTTGGAGAATTTAAAAGCGTTAAAGAAGACAAAATCTTTATCGATCATGATATTTCTTTAAAAGAAGGACCTCTAGGGCTTTTTATTGAAAAAGATTCAGTACTTAAGAGAGTAATAATTAATCTCATTGGTAAATCAGGTTATGAATCACCTCTATCGAAATTGCCAAAGGCTAAGTTTGATCTCTTGATAAATGGAAAGAAAAATACCTATTTTAGAGGGATTATTCATTATATAAATTTACATATTGAAGAAGATGGAAGTGACCATCTTTTAAAACACCTCATAGAAATTGATACTTGTTCAGAATGTGAAGGATACAAACTCAACTCTTATGCAAACAATGTCACAATTATGGGTTTATCCATTGGTGAAGTCTGTAATCTTTCAATTGAAGAGTTCTATGACTTTGTTCTTAAACTTGATAAAAAATACAAGAAAAATATTCTGGCACAAAAGATATTAAAAGAAATCATTGAAAGAACTAAATACTTAAATGATATAGGGCTTTATTATTTAACTATCAACAGAAAAGCCTCTACTTTATCTGGTGGAGAATTTCAGAGAATAAGACTTTCTAGTCAACTTGGATCTATGATGAGTGGATTAGTATATGTACTAGATGAACCAAGTATTGGCCTTCATCAAAGAGACAACCAGAAAATAATTAAAACTTTAAAGAAATTACAAGAAAGAGATAATACCGTGATCGTTGTTGAGCATGATGAAGAAACAATGGAAGCAGCTGATCACATTATTGATATAGGTCCTAGAGCTGGATTTAACGGTGGTGAAGTAGTATTCGAGGGAAAAGTAAATAAACTTAAAAAATGCTCCCGATCAATTACAGGAAATTATTTATCTGGAAAAAAGAAAATTCTCATCACGGAAAAAAGAAAGCAAAAAGACTTTATAGAGCTTAAAGGTGCAACTGAAAATAACTTAGTAAATCAAAATTTAAAACTACCACTTGAAAATTTTATTTGTATTACAGGTGTGAGTGGGTCAGGAAAATCTACATTGATTAATAAAGTTTTTATACCTGCTATGCAAAGCTCAATTACAAGAAGATATCCAAGAAAATCAAACTTTAAAACAATTAAAGGGTATAAAAATATCCAATCTCTTATTAGTATTGATCAATCACCAATTGGAAGAACACCAAAATCAATTCCTCTAACTTATTGTGGAATTTTTTCTTTAATTAGAAATATTTTTGCCAATACAAATGAAGCAAAACTAAAAGGATTTAAAGCAGGAAATTTTAGTTTTAATACTAAATCTGGGCAATGTGAAAATTGTTCTGGAAATGGCTATGTAAAACTTGAAATGCCATTTCTATCAGAAGTTTATAACAAGTGTTCTGTCTGTGAAGGCAAGCGATATAACAATAAGGTATTAGATGTTTATTACAGAGATATGAACATTTATGATGTTCTTGAATTATCCGTAGACGAGGGAATTGAATTTTTTAAAAACCATAAGAAAATCCATTTAACTCTGAAAACTTTACACGATGTAGGCCTAGGATATCTTAAACTGGGGCAGCCTTCGCCAAGTTTATCAGGTGGTGAAGCCCAGAGAATTAAGCTCTCCAGAGAGCTATCTAAGATAAAGAAAGGAAAATGTTTATATATTCTAGATGAGCCGACTACTGGCCTTCATTTTAAGGATATACAAATGTTAATTGATTCCCTTCAGAAGCTTGTTAACTTAGGTCATACCGTGATTGTGATCGAGCATAATTTAGATGTAGTAAAATGTTCAGACTTCATCGTGGATTTAGGACCAGAAGGTGGTAAACACGGTGGAATAATTATATATCAAGGTAAAACTGAAGGGATTATTAAGATTAAAAAGTCGATTACTGGCAAATTTCTTCGGAACTATTTGTAGCTAAACAAGTATTATATACAAACCAAAAAAGGAGCAAATTAGTGAAATTCTTATTACTTATTCTTCCAATTTTTGCAATGGCAAACAAGGGCTTAGAGATCACTCAAAAAATCGATACTCACAATACAGGATTTGTTGGTGAAGAATCAAAAATGACTATGGTTTTAATTAACGCTCAAGGCGATAAAATCAAAAGAGAGTTAATTTCCAAGACTAAAGAAATTCCAAAAGATGGTGATAAATCTTTAATTAAATTTTTAATTCCAAAAGATGTTGAAGGAACAAAAATGCTAACTTGGTCACATAAAAAAGATGATGATGATCAATGGTTATTTCTTCCATCTTTAAAGAAAACTAAAAGAATTCATTCTAGTAATAAAACTAGTTCTTTTATGGGAAGTGAATTTTCTTATGAAGACTTAGGATCTCAAGAAGTTGAGAAATACAATTATAAGTTTATCAGTGAAGACGATAAAAATTGGGTTATTGAAAGAACACCTCTTAAGAAAAGTGGTTACTCAAAGCAAGTTTCAACAATTTCTAAAAAATATATGAATGCCGTTAAAATTGATTACTTCAATAAAAGAAAAGAATTAATGAAAACTGCATTCTTTGATAACTTTAAAGAATACTCTGTTGGTAAGAAGAAGATGTATAGAGCTGGTAAAATCCATATGAAAAATCTATTAACTAAAAAAGAATCTATTCTTGAATGGTCAAATAGAAGAATGGGTATCAAGCACAAAGATACTACATTTAAAAAAGAAGGATTGAATGAAACTTTTTAGTCTTTTCTTTTTAGCTTTAAGCTTATTTTCAATGACAAAATTCAACGCAGATGTTGGATTTAATCAAAGACTTTTTAAAGATGACGATAATTCAAAAACGAAGTCATATAATCCAGCAATCAATTTAAAGTTTGGTGTAAAGCATAAAACTAATAACTTTAAAGCAAAAGTATTAATGGATTCACTTTATGATTTTGCTGACAAAGAAAGATTTTACTTCTATCCAGAAGAGGCTTGGGTTGCCTACGATAATGATGAAGACATTATTAAATTAGGTTTTCAACATTTAAATTGGTCATCTACAGAAGCTTTCAGACCTTCCGATATCGTTAATTCTAGAAATTTTGATGGAACTATAAAAAATGCCAATAAGATTGGTGAGTTAATGCTTTCATATAAAAAGATTTTTGGTAATTCCAGTGTAATGGCTTTTTATGCTCCTTACTTCATGAAGCCACTTTACCCAGGTGAGGAAAACTCCTATGGAGCATTTCCTGATCTAGAAGATCCAATCATCTTAGAAGATAGAAATTCTACAACTGATGATCTTTGGCATCACCAGTTTGGAGGGATTTTAAATTTCACAATTGGTAAATCAGATATTGGGATTCATTATGTTAATCATATTGATAGATCAGAATTAGATGTATCTTTATTTCCAACTAATTTTATTGTAACTCCACTTGGACCAGTTCCTTCTAGTTTTGATATTGTTCCAGTTTTTTCTAGAGTTTCTCAAGTCGGAATCACTTCTCAAACTGCGATCTTTGAAAGCATTTTAAAAACTGAATTAGTTCATAGGAATCATCCAGATTATACTGGAAAAAAAGATCATATGATTGGTTCTTTAGGAATTGAAAAAAGTTTTTCTTTAGGAGATGGAGAACTTACTGCTCTTGCAGAAGGAATCTATACTTTTTCTCTAAATAACCTCCAAACTCAGAATGTTTTATTTGATAATGATGCTTTACTTGGATTTAGATACGCATTCAATGATACTGCTGGAAAAGAAATTAACTTTTCTGTAATTTCAGATCTTAAGTATTTTAATCAACATATCTATAATTTTGATTATTCTCAAAGAATTGGAAATGATTGGAAAGCCGAAATTGGATTAAATTTTGTTGATGCTCAAGTAAAAAATAATTATATAGGTGCTGAAGTTTTAGACAATGCAGACTTCATTTATGCTAATATTAAAAGATATTTTTAATATTAGCATAAATGAGCCTACATGAAAATTTTCTCAAATAAATTAGCCAAATTTTTAGTTAATAATCCTATCAAACTAATATTTTTAAGTTTGATAGGATCTTTTATTTTAGCCAGCGGGTTAAAATATTTTGATGCAGACTTCAGTTATCGAATATGGTTTAGAACTTCTGATCCACTCATTAAAACCTATGATGAATTTGAAAGAAAATTTGGAAATGATGATACCGTTGTTGTTTTAGTTCATAGCCCTTCTGGAATTTTTGATTCTGATTCAATTACTATCATTAGAGAATTAACAGAAAATCTATGGCAGGTTCCAGATATTATTAAAGTTGATTCACTCACCAATTATCAATGGACGCATGCCTATCAAGACGACATTAAAATTGAAGATTTTATTCCAGAAGAGTTCTCATTCGATAACATAGATAAAAGAAAAGAAATCGCGGTTAATCATCATGTTCTACCAGATTATTTAATTAATAAAGATGCTACCGTTTCTCTTCTTTATGCCAAGGTAAAGCCTTATCCAGGAGGCGCGCCGAATGACGCCTTATTAATAAATAAATCAAAAGAAGCAATAGAAAAAATTGTTAACAAATCAGATCATAGATTTTATATAAATGGTGCTACAGCAATAAATAATACTTTTAGGGTCGTAGCAGAAGAAGACTCTCAAACAATGGTTCCCATGGTTTTGGTTGTTATAACCATTTTTCTCATTATCTTTTTTAAAAAATTGGTTGGAATTTTAATTCCTTTTGCAGTTATCTTTTTATCATTAATCTCTACCTTAGGATTTTCTGGATTTATAGGAATTAAATTTAATAATATGATTACGATGATTCCTATCATCCTAATTGCAATTTCTATTGCTGATACCGTTCATGTTTTAGTGACTTATTTTCAATATAGAAAAATGGGAAATAATGAAAAAGATGCAACCCTTTTATCTTTTAAGAAAAATATTTCTCCTACTCTTCTAACAAGTGTTAGTACGAGTATTGGTTTTTTGAGTTTCTCACAAGCAGATCTTCTGCCTTTAGCTGATCTCGGAATACTGGCCGCATTTGGAACAATGTATGCTTGGATTATAACACTTACATTAGTCGCTCCTTTACTAGTTTTAATTCCAGTTAAAGTTAAAATTAATGTAGAGGAAAAACAACAGATGTTATCGGAAAAGTTAACTCCAAAGTATTTTGATTTTTTATTTAAATTCAGAAAACCTGTTTTTATTGTTTCATTGTTTACATTTTTCCTAAGTGTCTATGTTGGATTTCAAAATGAAGTTAATTCTAATCCTTATGCATACTTTGCGGAAAATGTACCTTTAAGAATTGCCAATGAATTTGGCTTAGAAAAAATGGGTGGCGTAACTGGCCCAGAAATAATTATTCATTCTGGAAAATCTGATGGTATTAAAAGTGTTGAGTTCTTAAAAAAAGTTGAGAAATTTGAGCAATGGCTATTAAGCAACGCAGAAGTTTCAAAACTCATCTCTATTATCGATATTATCAAATCCATGAATATGAGTTTTAACGGTGATCAAAAAGAATTTTATAAAATTCCAGAAACTGACAAAGCAATAGCAGAATTATTATTTTTATATACTATGAGTCTCCCACAAGGCATGGATATTAATGATAGAATAAGTCTTGATTATGAATCCATGAGAATGACTATGTTATGGTCTTCTCAAGACTCTCTTTCTGCTTTGGCCAATATTGATAAGTATAAAAAAGCAGCAAAGGATCAGTTTGGATTAGATATGACTCTTACTGGGAAAATTCCAATCTACCAAGGCATGAATGATCTAGTTGTTGATACTTTTTTTACTTCAATATCATTTGCAATCATTGGTATTTCCATTCTTCTCATTTTTGCTTTCGCATCAATTAAGGTTGGATTTGCGAGTATGCTTCCAAATATTATACCTCTTGGTTTTGGTGCAGCGATTATGACTATTTTAAGTAAGCCTATAGATATAGGGACTGCTCTAGTTACATCAGTTTGTCTAGGAATTGTTGTCGATGATACCGTTCACTTTCTTTCGAATTATAATAAATATAGAAAGCAAGGCATGTCTAACAAAGAAGCTGTAAAGCGAGTTATAACCTATACCGGACCAGCACTATTTACAACTTCATTTATATTAATGGCTGGGTTTGGAATTATGGCATTTTCTAGTTTTATTCCAAATGTTAATTTTGGTATTTTATCAGCTGTAGTTCTTGGTATTGCTCTTTTGATTGATTTAACATTTTTGCCTGCAATGCTCTTGTTAAAAGAAAAATAAAATTCATAATACTATAGTATTGCTTCGTATTTTTTTAGCGTCTCAATAAGATTCTTTATTCCTTTATGGTTTTGATAACTTTGATGAAATGTAAGATATACGGAGTGTTTAAATTTTTTCTTATCAATTCCTTTTACGTTAATTTTTTTCAGACTTAGACCAACACCCAGTTCTGGAATAATTTTTTTAGGAAGAAGAGCTACCCCTAAATCTTTAGCGGCTAATTGTGCAGCTGCCTGAAAGCTATTAAGTTTAAAGTAATGATTTTTCAAAAGCCCTAGATCCATAAGTATCTTAGAAATTGGCTTGTTCTCTGCGAGATGTGCTTGGCTATCAGTTAATACTGGAAACTCTTTTAAATCATCTAAACTCAATGAAGATTTTTTAAGTATATTGATGTTTGTATGTTGAGAAGTATAAAATTCAAGAGTATCTGAATAAATTAATATTGAACGAATATTAGATTTTAAATTCGGTTTCACAGTTAAAATAGCATCTAATTCTTTATTTATAACTTCCGAACATAGCTGATCAATTCTACCCGACATTATTGATAAACCTATCGGGGAGCTATTCCTATTAAGAAATTCTATAATTTTAGGCCAGTAATGAATTGCCAACGTTTCGTGAGTTCCAAGTCGCAATAGAGAAAACTCACTATTTGAATAATCTAAAACCTCGGCCTGAAGTTTTTCTATATCTTTTAAAAGTTTTTTAGCACCTTCATACAGAATCTCTCCTTCTTTAGTTAAACAAATACCATTTTTAGATCTTACAAAAAGTTTTCTTCCAAGAGCATCTTCAAGACGTTTCAAGGATTGAGAAATAGCAGCCTGACTTAAAGATAAATGTCTTGAAGCATTTGTTATTGATCTGAAATAAGCAACCATAACAAATGCCGGTATCTTCTCAAAGTGTTGAATTAACATATTCAAAACCATAAATCTGCCTTTGATTAAATATAACTAAAAGTGATAACTATTTAAATAAAAATCACTTTTAATTAATAACTAATCTGATGTATATTCTGTCTTATATATTTAAACACTGAAGAAACCTAATGAAGAATAAGATTAAAATATTAGCAATTTTTGGAGCATTTCTGTGCTTTTACAGTATCGCAAATGCTAATTCTACTCATCCACCGGAAAATTTGGATTCCAGCTTTGAATGTTTCGGAAATTACTATGAAAATGAAAAACGAATTAATGTAAAAGTTGTTATTCATAGAAGCTCACAATCTGACTATCTTTCAGGAAGACTTGATGTAGAAAAATCCCCAGGATATTTTGAAACTATCTTATCTTATGATTTCTTAATTTTATCAGGCAGTAGAAATGTATTTGTTTACGAAGGTTTGTCTCCTGACGGAAAAGGTATGTATTTCTCTTTTAAACTTGATATAGAATATTGGAATGAATTTAAATACTTGGGAAACATTAGTTTTGAATTTCCCAAGGGAAATTATCATTATATATGGGCAGTAAGATGCCCCAGATAAAAAGCAAATAAGTAATTCAATTCTAGAATCGTGATTTCTTTAGAAAAACCCTTTAAGATATACCTGCAATGCTCTTGTTAAAAGAAAAAAATCAATAATTTGGCATGTAGAATTTTCAATTATGCTTATAATTTTTCATAATTAGTATATATTCGCCCTAAAAGGGTCATATATGAAATTTTTAATATTATTTTTATCTTTATCGTCATTTGCAGATTGCAAATTAGAAAGAATTCTTTGCAAAGCTAATCAACAAGGTTATCCAGATTACCAACTTGATAATAAAATCTGCACCTACGGTCAAATGGAACAGGATTCTTCTAGGATAATTAAATACACTAAAAATCATTCAAGTTTTTCTTATATATATGAAAATAACTCAAAAAAAGTGTTTCATATATCTGATGATTTTTTCTACCTACCAACATATAGACCATTACGGATAAAATATTCAAACAATTCTATTGCTAAAAAATTCTCAATTAAAAATACAGAAAATAAAAAAACGTATTCATTGTCGTTAAAAGAACATCAATGTGAAAAAATTCAAAAAATAGTTCCAATTCCAGGACATTAGAAATAAAAAAGCCCCCAATTCTGGGGGCGATCTTTTAAATAAATACAAGACTTAATTATCTTGTGATTTTCTTCTTACATACCAAAGTTACAAATAACCATTGTAAATAGTACAAGACCTTCCATTAGTGCAAGAGCAATAATCATAGGTGTTTGGATTTTACCAGCTGCAGATGGATTTCTAGCGATTCCATCAAGAGCTGTAGCCGAAGCTCTACCTTGTGCAGTAGCAACACCAACAACTGCTAAAGCCATACAAAGACCTTTTGCAATTGCAATCCAAGAAGCGTCAGTCATTGATCCATGAGAATCAGCGAATACTGGTAATGCTAAAGTAGCTAAAACGATTAATACATTTTTCATAATATCTCCTAAAAAGTTAATGAGCTAATTCACCCTCATGTCCATGATCGTGGTCATGATCGTGATGCTCGGTAGCTAATGCAATATAAACAATACTTAAAATTGTAAAAACGAATGCTTGCATAAAACATACAAACAATCCAAATAAAATAATTGGAATTGGAAAAGCAACTGGATAATCTGCCATATTCATAATAGCTCCAAGAACCTTATGATCTCCTGAAATATTACCTTGAAGTCTAAGTGCTAACGATAAAGGCCTAACCAACATACTTAAAAATTCTAAAAAGAAAATAAGTGGAGCTAATAATAAAATTGGACCAAGAAAGTGAGCCATATACCCTTTAAATCCTTGAGCCTTAATACCTTTAATATTGAAATAACAAAAAGAAAATAATCCTAAAGCAAATGCAGTATTCATATTTGCAGTTGCTGAATTAAACCCTGGAATCAATCCAAAAACATTTGTAATAAAAATAAATAAGAATATAAAACAAGAAAAAATGAAATAGTCTTTGGCTCTTTTTTCATCCATTACTTGTTCACATAAACCATAAATTCCTTGCCCAACTTCTTCAATTAAATTTCTAAGACTAATTTTTTTATCAGGAATAATTACAGAATCATCATTAAATTTTGAAATAGATTTTCTATATAAGAATCCAAGAACGACAAAACATAAGGCAGCTAAAACAAATTGAAAAACATGTTCTTTTAAATATATTTCATAACCAAATAAATTGATTTTTTGCTCAAGTTTTTTTAACCATAAAAACCCTGCTGAAAAAGAATTCAGAGAGAAAAAAGAAATGACGCTAAGCGCTAATAATTTAGTACTTTTCATAAATATCCAAAAGATTTTTAAGTAATTTTTAATACTTGTTTACTCGGTTATCAAGGTATTTTTAAAAATAATTAAGCCATTTAATTCTTTTTCAAACTAATTGTAAGTATTCCAACTTGAACCATAAATATTGCAGCAAAAGCAATCAAATATTGATTATTAAGTCTCATATAGTAAAGAATTAAGCCTAAAATAACTAATTTTAGAAATAAGTAAGCATATAATCTTGTATGACTTGGCTGATTAGAAGTATTAGAAATTGAACTAACTATTCCCACTAAACTCAAATGATTAAGAATGACCAAACCAAACAAAATCAAAGTAGTTTCAATATCTTTTAAGTAATAAAACGCTCCTATAAAACATAGAAGCGTTAAAGGAATATAAGATTTTATATTAACTTTCTTCAGAATCTGATTCATCTTCATCACTCTCAACTAATTTTTCAACTGCCACAACTTGCTCATCAGAATTAACATTCATTACTCTGACACCTTGAGTATTTCTTCCAACGACAGAGATCCCATCTACACCAGTTCTAATTACCTGTCCCTTATCAGAAATAATAATTATATCTTCATTATCAGCAACAGATAGCACTTGAACTATATCCCCATTTTTTGGAGTAAGCTTCATAGCGATAACACCTTTTCCACCCCTAGATTGAACTTTATATTCATTCGCTTCAGTTCTCTTTCCAAAGCCTTTTGATGTTATCGATAAAATCTTCATTGAATCATCGACAATAATCATACAAACAAGATGTTCTTCTGATGTTAAATTAATACCTTTAACACCTTGAGAGACTCTTCCCATATTTCTACATTGTGACTCTTCAAATCTAATAGCTTTACCACTACTAGCACAAAGAAGAATATTTTCTCCCTCAGTTACAATTTTACAACTTACAATTTCATCGCCTTCATTAATCTTAATTGCTTTCTTACCATTTTGATTAATTCTTACGTATTCCGAAAGTGCAGTCTTTTTAACAATGCCTCTTTTAGTTGCAATAACTAAAGACTTACCTTCAACTTCACTTGGCATTGAAATAACTTGTTTTACTTTTTGCCCTGAAGGAATAGATAGAAGATTTACTATATTCCTTCCTTTAGCTGTTCTACTAGCTTCTGGAATCTCATAAACTTTTAAATTAAACACTATACCCTGATCAGTAAAAAACATGATCGTATCATGAGTATCAGCTGTAAAAATATTCGTAAAAAAGTCTTCATCACTTCCACTACCTTTAACACCTTTTCCACCTCTTTTTTGAGCTTTATAGGTATCAGTAGCCATTCTCTTTACATAGCCTTTATGTGTTGTAGTAACTATAACTTCTTCGTTTTTAACAGTATCTATAAAGGAGATTTCATTTTCTTTTGCAAGAATATCTGTTTTTCTTTCATCTCCATAACTTTCTAAGATAGTTTCAAATTCAGTTTTAATGATATCTTTAATTTTACCTTCATCTGCTAAAATACCTTCTAATCTTTCAATCTCAGCTTTAATTTTTGCATAATCTGCTAAGATTTTTTCTCTCTCTAGACCAGTGAGCCTTTGAAGCTTCATATCCAAAATAGCTTGCGCCTGAATCTTTGATAAGGAATATGTTGAAATTAAATTATTTCTAGCTTCTTCAGGTCCTTTAGACTTTTTAATCATCTCTACAATTGCATCTATATTTTCAACCGCGATTTTTAAACCTTCTAAGATATGTGCTCTTTCTTTAGCTTTTCTTAACTCAAACCTTGTTCTTCTAACAACAACTTCTTTTCTGTGATCAATGAAGCACTGAAGTTGCTCTTTGATGTTCATAACTTTTGGTTGACCGTTATGAATAGATAAAAAGATGATACCAAAACTTACTTGAAGCTGAGTTGCCTTATATAATTTATTTAACACCACATTAGCAGGCATTGCTTTTTTGATATCTATAACAATCCTAATACCAAGCCTATTTGACTCATCTTTAATATCTGAAATTCCATCAATTTCTTTTTGATTAACAAGATAAGCAATTTTTTCAATTAATCTTGATTTATTAACTTGATAAGGAATCTCTGTAACGATGATTCTTTCTCTTTCTTGTTTTCCATATACTTCAATTTCAGCTTTCGCTCTAATTTGAAGAATCCCTTTACCTGTATGATAAGCTTGATTTATTCCGGCAGTTCCATGTATTGATCCACCCGTAGGAAAATCTGGGCCTGGAATAACTTCCATCAATTCTGGAATAGTAACCTGAGGGTTATCAATAAGTTTAATAAGACCACCCATAACTTCTGTAAGATTATGAGGAGGAATATTAGTTGCCATACCAACAGCAATACCAGTTGATCCATTAATTAAAAGATTTGGTATTTTCGTTGGAAGAACAATAGGTTCTTTTAAAGAATCATCGTAGTTTGGTTGCCAATCAATAGTATCTTTATCTATATCTTTCAAAAGTTCTTCAGCAAGTTTTTGCATACGAATTTCCGTATACCTCATCGCTGCAGCATTATCTCCATCGATAGATCCAAAGTTTCCTTGTCCATCAACTATTTGATATCTCATTGAAAAATCTTGAGCCAATCTAACAATGGAATTATAAACAGCACTATCACCATGTGGATGGTATTTACCAATAACATCACCAACTACCCTCGCTGACTTTAAGAAAGGTCTATTGTGATAGTTATTAAGCATATGCATAGCATAAAGAATTCTTCTATGAACTGGTTTAAGCCCGTCTCGAACATCAGGAAGCGCTCTTCCGATAATGACCGACATCGCATAATCGAGATAGCAATTTTTCATCTCATCACGAATTGCTAATGGAGCGATATCTTTTCCTGAATTTTGATTATTATCTGTAGTATCAGTCATATAATTTTCCTAATTAAACATCTAAGTTTTTAACATCAAGAGCATTCTTCACAACAAATTCTCTTCTTGGCTCAACTTGATCACCCATTAAAACTGAAAATAAAGTATCAGCTTCAACACCATCTTGAACTTCCACTTGTAATAAAGTTCTATTTTCAGGATTCATTGTCGTTTCCCAAAGTTGCTCAGGATTCATCTCTCCAAGACCCTTGTATCTTTGTATATACGCACCGTGCTTTCCTGCTTCTAATACAGAATTAGAAAATTCTTCTAAGCCATGAAAAAATTCTTCCGTTTCTTCTTTTCCCTCTTTAGTAATTTTAAAAGTAGAGTCTAAGTATTTTTTAACGCCTTCATAAAGATTTAAAAGATCTAAAAATTGACCTGATTCGACAAAAGATTTTCCAATTTTAAATCTCTTAGTTCTTAAACTTGATTTAATAACAGCTTCAACAGCAAAAGAGGAATCTTCAGAATTTTCAAAAGTATTAAAGCTATATTCTTTTACTTCCTCTGATTCCATATGTTCAATTAAAAGCTGACTTTGAATTTCTTTAAAGAAGCTTTCAGTTTTCTCTTTAGATTTAAATAAATCTGATGTGAAATTATCGCTCTTGATAAGTTTTTCTAAAAGCTCATTATCATACTGTCTATCGTAGTAATTAATTGTTGCACTATACTGAATAAATTTTTTAATTATTTTTTGAATATCTTCAGATGGAACATCTAGATTATCAATTTTGATTTTAGACGTACTTAACGAAGAACTCATCAGATGTGATTGAAGTTCTTTTTCATCTTTTAAATACTTTTCCTTTTTACCTTTTTTATATTTATACAAAGGTGGCTGAGCTATATATAAATGTCCTTTTTCAATAATCTCAGGAAACTTTCTATAAAATAATGTTAATAATAAAGTTCTAATGTGAGATCCATCAACATCGGCATCGGTCATAATAATAATTTTATGATATCTTAATTTTTCAAGACTAAAATGAGTTTCACCAATACCTGTTCCCATCGCTTGAATAAGCATTTTGATCTCATCATTTTTTAAAACTTTATCATCCCTTGCTTTTTCAACGTTAAGAATTTTACCTTTCAAAGGAAGAACTGCTTGATACTTTCTATCTCTACCTTGCTTTGCTGAACCACCTGCAGAATCACCCTCAACAATATAAATTTCACATAGCTCTGGATTTTTTTCCTGACAATCCGCCATTTTCCCTGGAAGTCCAGATATATCTAGAGCTGTTTTTCTTCTAGTAAGCTCTCTTGCTTTCCTTGCAGCTTCTCTCGCTGCTGCTGCATCAACTGATTTTCTAATAACAGTTTTACCAACAGATGGATTTTCTTCTAAATATGATTTTAATTTTTCACCAATTAAAGAATTAACAATACCTTCTACTTCGGAAGATCCTAACTTAGATTTAGTTTGTCCTTCAAATTGTGGATTTGATAATTTCACAGAGATAACAGCTGTTAAGCCTTCTCTCATATCATCACCAGTTAGACTTAGCTTGCCCTTTAAGAGGTTATTCTTCTTAGCATAATTATTTAAAACTCTAGTAAGTGCTGTCTTAAAACCAGCCACGTGAGTTCCACCCTCAGGTGTAGAAATATTATTCGCATAACTTGTTAAAGTTTCAGAATAAGAATCAGTCCATTGCATAGCAATTTCAACTTCATAATCTTCTTTAGAATCAATGAAGTAGATTGATTTTTTATGAACAGGATTTTTTGATCTGTTTAAATATTGAACATACTCAGAAATTCCACCTTCATAATGAAACTCATCAGTTTTGTTTTCATTTCTTTCATCAGTTATCGAAATTCTTAAGCCTCTATTTAAAAAGGCCATTTCTCTAAATCTATTAACTAAAGTGTCATAACTAAATTCATGAACTTCAAAAATCTCTGGGTCTGGCTTAAATGTTACTATAGTACCAGTGTCACCTTCATCACATTCACCAATAACTTTTAAAGGATCTTCAGCTTTACCTCTTTTAAAAACTACTTCATGAACTTTTCCATGTTTTTTAATCTTTAACTTAACCCAAGTAGAAAGTGCGTTTACAACTGCAGCACCAACACCATGAAGACCACCAGAAACTTTATAAGCTCCTCCATCCTCGTTAAACTTTCCGCCTGCATGAAGTTTAGTATAAACCAATTCAGCAGCACTAACTTTTTCTACTGGATGCATCCCAACTGGAATCCCTCTTCCATCATCTGTAACTGAAACTGAATTATCTAAATGAACTGTGACAGAAATTTTAGAACAATAACCAGCCAGAGCTTCATCAACTGCATTATCAACAATTTCATAAACACAGTGATGTAGACCTCTTACAGTTGTGTCACCGATATACATACCTGGTCTTTTTCTAACCGCTTCGAGACCTTCTAAAACTTTAATTTTATCGGCTGTATATTCAGTTTTTACTGCTGAGATCGATTCAGAGACTACTTCTTCTTGACTCATATTCTAACTCCGTCACAAGTCCTTGCTCGACGAGGTAGTGTTTTGAACCAAAAATCGAATTAATTCTTGATGCAAATTCTAAGTTCGCCGTCGTGATAAAGACTTGAATCTGTTTATTTTCAAGGTATTTTAGTAAATTATCTAGGCATAGGCTATCTAATTCCCCTGAAATATCGTCTATTAGAAGAATTGGAGTTATTTTTTGGGTCGTTTCTAGGTACCCTACGTAGGCAAACAAAATACTTAAAAAACTTACTTTTTGTTGACCTATTGATGCGTACTCATGACAATAATTATTATTTATAGATAAATTTAGATCATCTAGATGAAGTCCTCTTTTAGTGGTTTTTAAAATACGATCTTTAGATAATCCTGATTGATAAAAATTAAAAATATCTTCTTTGGAAGAATTTTTATCAAAACAAGATTCATAATGAGCTTTTAATTCTAATGGCTCTCTGAAAATATTTTTAAAAGTTTTGCACAAAATTGGATTTAGTTTTTCAATAAACTCAAATCTTTTATGAAGAAGATAATAAACGTTTTCAGAAATTATTTTATCATAAACTTTAATTTGATTTTGAAAATGATCTTCTGGTCCAAAAAATTTTGCTAATAAAACATTTCTACTTCTAAGGGCCTTCGAAAAATTTGCTAAAGATTTTTTATAAGCAGAATCAAAATCTGATATAAAATTATCTAATAGTTCTCTTCTTATTTTTTTATTCGCATAAAAGTTATGGCAGTCATACGGATTTATAGAAATAGATTTAACTTCTTTAAATCTTTTATTTTTTTGATTATTTACATAAACAAGCTTTGAATCTTCTTCAATTTTCATTGAATGATTGAATTCATCTCCATTTTTATAAAAGTTACTTTTTAAGATGAAATATTTTTCTTTATCCAAGTTTGAAAAAATTAAATTATCTTTTGTGCTTTTCCTAAAAGATTTCTTATAGATAGAATAATAAATTGCTTCTAGAAGATTTGTCTTTCCATTAGCATTGTTTCCAGTTATCAGATTTACATTCTTAGAAAAATCTAAATTAACCTCTTTTAAGTTTCTAAAATTTTTTAAGTAAATATTTTCTAAATAGGTATCTGACATTTCAATCAGATTCTAAGTGGCATTATAATTCCAAGAAACTCTGGTGTAGACTGAGATTTAATAACTAAAGGACTTAGTGAATTATTTAGTTCAAAAGAAATATCATTTGCTCCAATTGCACTTAGTGTATCCAAAACATATCCAGCATTAAGACTCATTTCAATTTCATCGCCAGAATAGCTTGCAGATATAGTTTCGTAAGCTTCACCGTATGCTTCGTTGTTTGCACGTAATTCTATTTTGTTATCTTTAAAACTAAATCTGACACCTTTTGTATTTTCATTAGATAAAATTTTAATTCTCTTAATAGCATCATAAAGATCTTCTCTTTTAAAATTGGCAGAAAAGTTTGTCTTATTTGGAATTACCGTTTCATACTTTGGATACTCTCTAGCAATTAATCTAATTGAAAGGAATGTGTTTTTTTCACTTGAAACAACTAAAAAAGAATCTTTAATACTTAGAAAAATATTATTAATTTCAGAGTTCTCTATTAATTTTTTAAGTTCTGTAACACCTTTTCTCGGAATAATAATTCCTTTTTCAAGGTTTGGATTATTGTTAAAAGAGCTTATGTCTTTATCAACTAAAGCTAATCTATGACCATCTATCGCTACAGCTCTAACTTTATTATCTATGCTTTGAAGAAAAATTCCATTTAAGAACATTCTTGTTTCATCATTGCTCATTGCATAGCTTGTTTGAGAAATTATATCTTTAAGTATTTCACATTTAATATCCAGTTTATTGTCTTCATTGTGAAGAAAAGATGTTTCTGGAAAATCATCAGATGGAACAATTAAAAGCGAATATTCAATATTTTTACATTTAAGCTGAATAACATTTTTAACATCATCTAGAGATATTTCTAAATTACTTTCTGGAAGCTCTCTTAAAATATCGTGAATGTTTTTTGTATTTAAACAAAATTTTACATCAGACTCTGAATTAACATCTAAAATTGTTTTGGCAGAAATATCTAAATCTGTTGCATGAACTTCTAATTTATTTTCTTTAATTTTAAAAAGAGTATTAGATAAAATTGGTCTATTAGTTTTTTTAGATACAACACTAGCTATCGCGTTAACTGCATCAAATAAATTTTTGGAATCTACACTAAATTTCATAATTAATCTTT
>JAHDHG010000180.1 GCA_020631435.1 Bacteriovoracaceae bacterium
TTATTTAGATGAACTGCCTTTTATCAAAAAAAAGATCAAATTCAAAAAATAGAAAAAAATAACGAGATTGGATGGGAGAAAATTTTTTATTTTTATTGAATAAAAATAAAGACAATAAAGAGTTGATGAGATTATTTAACTCTGCTACAGGAATAGTAATTTCACATAGATTAGGAACAGCATTTTATTTTTCTGCAACTGGATTCATTTATTTAAGAGCAAATCTTTTTTATTATAAAGGAGCTGATATTTCTCCAGATACCTCTAGTGATTTTTTATTCAAGAAAAAAGATTACAGATCAGAATATTATAAATCAGTAAGTGTTGGAAATTTTCATTATATCCGTGATGAGTCTGGTTATTTGGGTTTGCCTGAATCAAAAGACGAAATGGAGCTAAAAGCATTCAGAGTAATTTTGCATGAACTTATTCATGCAGCGGATTATCATTTAAAAGGTGTAGGGAAAATAGACACTAAAAATATACAAATTGGAAAGTATACCAATGAAATTATTGATCAAAATCTAAGAATTTCAGACCTATTATCTGAATCTAGTCATGAGTTAGAAGCTTTTCAGTATTGCCATAATAGAAATTACTCTAATCATGCTCTTTGGTCAGATTGTAACTTTTCAGTAGAGAGTATTGTTGAGAAATTCCATAACTCAAATCGAGCAACAATTTATGGTCATTTTAATAAAAGAGAACATCTGGCAACATTATTTGAATCTTATCTTATGTATAAACAAAGAGGGGTTCAGTATGGGGAAGTTCTTTATTCAAGTGAAGATGCAAAAGATTGGTTAAAAAGTGGTGGAACGAGTGAAAACTTTTTATATAACTTTCACATTTCCGGAAAACTTGGTAGGAGTGAAGTTAAAGAAGAAATTGATAAAGCTCATAAGCTCCTGCTGGGTTACAGTACTAGTTTAGATAAGCTTAATGATATAACCCCAAATTTAGAAAATGATATGACTTGGGATGAAATTATTGGAGTTGATGAGTTTTAATACTTTGCTATTTCAAAACTTATTCAGTGATGAGAATCTGAAATAATATTAATTTTTGAAGTATTCTTATTTACCGATTTTTTAATGGTACTTTTTTATCTTAGTGACTCCTGTGGTTTATTAAAGACTTTCAGAATAAATTTATTAATCATTTTCCATTGTGAATCGGAGCAGAGACCTTCTGATAGAAGGTCGTAAAAAATTTAAACTTTCTATACCGGCGATGGAGTCATTTAGATATTTACATAAGCCTTTCCAGAAATAAAACTTAACACTTCTTAGATCATTTTTATCTGAACAAAAATGTAAATATTTTAGTCAAATGAGCATGTTTTTGCCAAAAAGTTATACATTAAAGTGATTCTGATCGATTTTAGCTTGGCATTTTTGTTGCAACGGAATAATGAAAAAAATACTTTTCTCTGGGTGCTTAATTGCAGCTCTGTTATCTGTTTTTTTAATTAAGAAAAAGCCTTCTTGGGAAACTGATGTACCCAATAAAGAATCTTTAATTCAGAAAAGTAGTGAGCAATCACAGCAAGCAGTCCCTAATAAAAAGAGTAATATTGAATTCCATACAAGGGATATGAAACACGGTAGCTTTAGTATTATAAACTTAAAGAACTGGCATGTTGTAGTAGATAATAAAAATAATTTTATTCTAAGCGGCCCTAAAGATAAAGACCTTAGACCTGTCCTATTCATTGCTAATATGGGACTCAAAAATATTAAATTCAACCAGGATATGAATAAAAAGCATTCCAAAATTTATTTTGACAACAAGCGGAACTATGTCAACTCAAAAGCTGGTAAGCTGCTACAACAGTTTCCGTACAAAAATTTTAAACTTCCAGGAACGGATAATTCTCATTCAGTTGGGGTTGAATACTCTTTCAACAATTTAATAACAAAAGAAAATTCAATTTTTCATAATTGTAATGGACACATATGGCATCTGAAAGTAACCACTTTTAAAAATCAACACTTAAATAATACAGAAAATGATCTAGAAACAATTAAAAGGAGTTTTTCATGCAAAGGTTAATCTCTTTACTAGTTTTATCTATTTCAATCTATGCACAAGTTAATATAGAACAACCAATGACAAACGTTATGCATGCTCCAGAAAAAGGAGTTTGCAGCTTGGACGGAGAAAATGCTGAGTCAAGTTATATCATCCATACGGGTGAAAACATTGCAGTTATTAAACGAGGTCAAAACTCAAGTCAATTTGAGTTAATACTGGGGCCTAACTCAACCGTTATAACTAGTTTTCAATCTGAAGAAGAACTTCAAGAAATTATTGAAAGAAAATTAGGCTCACCAGTTAATAACTTAAACTCTATTGATGTTCTTGAGGTGCAATGTCAGAAAGACAAGCCTGCAATTACGAAAAATTCTGAGTTTGGATCAATTATTTCCAACATGGACAATCAAGAAAAAGCTAACATACTCACATGTGAAGCTAACAAAAAGACTAAGTTTTATCAAAAAGAGTGCTGGCAATCAAATGCTGAGATTATTGATACTAAACTTCCTCTAGGTTTATTTGATTGTGCAGCAGATTTGTTGTGGGGATTTATCAAATCTCTAGTTAGCATTGTTGAGTTCATTTATGATATCTCTAATTTTATTCCTAATTATACTATGGGTTTAGTTGATTCTCAGTTTGATACAAATTTTAAAAAACAATATGAGGATCTTACAGAAGTTCCAAAGAATGTTGTGAAAGACTTTTGGAAAACGACTGCCACAGCAGAAGAAATCTCCTCTGACCTTAGTAATATAATAGCTCATTCCGATCCTGAAATATTTCCTTCTCTGGAAAAAGTATCTCAAGATATTTCAGAGAGTGACAAAAAAGCTATTGAAGAAGGAAACGTTGCTAAAATAAAATCGAAATTTGTTAAATCTTGGATAGGAAAACTTGTATCTTTTATTGGACACTCAATTCAAAATCAATTCGGTTGTGAAAAATGGAGGCCTGGTGATGTCCCACATGCTCCTGGCTCTGTTTGCTTAGTTAAATGGCAAGGTTGGAAATGTGCGAGTTGCACAACAAGGTTAAAATTATTTTGTGGATCAATTGGTTATCTCCTAGGTGAAATCCCATCTGGAAAATTTTTAGCTTCATTTTTAAAACAAGCTATCAGAATTGGAAAACCTGCAATGAAAGTTGGAAAAAAAGCTGCCGATCAAATTCAAACTTTTTCTTCTCACTTTATCGATGATATCCCCAAAGCCAATAAATTATCGCTTTTTGATAAATATCTGAACATTGGATTATCTACAATTAAAGCTTTATCCAGCACGACTGTTAATGTCTTCAAATCTACAAATAGTAAAATTAGGGAGTTTCTTTCTCACTATACTACTAATGGTCGTGTTTATAAATCTCTCCCCGTGCAATTAATGGTTAAGACATTAGCACCAGGAAACAAGGCACTAAAATGGTATGTTGCTAAACTTAATGAGTCTTTTATTAAAGGTTTAGGAGACGAACGACTTCTCGCTGCTCTTTATAAAAACAGTGCCGAAGATTCATTTAAACTTGCAGAAAATTCTTTAGAGCATTGGAAAAATAGAAAAAAATTACTAGAACAAAAAAATACTAGCCATTTATCTAGAGCAGATCAAAAAGAGTTAGAGTACATCAATAAACATTTTCAAACGAAAGTCGATCAAGTTGATAGATACAGAAGAAAATTTCTAAATAAA
>JAHDHG010000181.1:0-1421 GCA_020631435.1 Bacteriovoracaceae bacterium
CTCCTTATGGATAAAATAAATTTATCAGTAGCACTAATAAAGTAAATATATTATAACACATTTAGTAAAATTATTGAATCTAGGAAATATGTTTCTAAATAGTTAAAAAAAGGCAATTAACTGAAGAATAACCCTTACCCTTTATTAAGATTTGATCAAGAAAGCTTCACGCTAGAAGAGTTATTAGAACAGAATATTGATATGAAGGATATTCCGCTATGGCCTTTGTATTTTTTACTTAGATCTGGAACGATGAAAGACATCTCATTAGCTCTTCAGAAAATATCTCCTGAACAAAGAACCTTTATCTATGATTTAGATCTTTGGGAAAAACAAGACTTTGATGTAGATCGATTCTCTAAATGGTTACAAATTTTATATTTAGCGAATAATGAGGAAGTGATTACTGATTTCGTAAAACATATCAACTTTCGACTTTACTTAAAAGCAAGATTTAATATTTATACTCATGATGTTGAACATCCTGTTTACCCGGATCACGATAATTTTTTTATCACAGATGATTTTTCATTCTTATTAGAATACGATGCTGATTTCTCCTTGGTTGAAGAGATAAAACATTTCCTAGGTGTTTTTTATGATACTCATGGTGTTGAAATTACTCAATCAATCTTGATGGAAATAGTGAATGATAGTTTTTACCAAATCCAAGAGCAAGAATATAATAAGAAAAAATCAAGGTTAGAAGATTCTGGTCATGTTGACTTTTATGAGGCCTTAAAGGATAAAAACTTAATAGAACTTCATAGAATTGATAAGTTTATTTTAAGTAAAATAAAAAATAAGTACATACTTCTAGAAGATGAATCATTAGCTTCTCATGGGAATGAACTCCTCTTAAATTCTGATTCAAATTCTATTAATGATCAGATCAAAAAAGAAATATCAAATGTAGAAGATGAATTAATATTAAATTTTCTTCCAATGGACTATATAAGAACTATTAATTCTGGGATGACTAGGAATGAAAGTTTTAAGAAAAATGATGATGAGCTAGCTAAGGACTCAAGAAAGATTCAATCTTTTATTACATTAGGATTTGATTTTATTATTGCTAAATATCAAGAAGCTCTCGCAGGCCGATCTATATTTGAATTCTTTACCTTTAAAGACCTAGAGCTTTTAGGGAGATCTTTGATCTTAGGAAATTCAAAAAAAATAAAATCAGTGCTTAAGAACTTTAACTTTAATTATGACGATGATTTCTTAGGTGATTTTTTTAAATTATTCCTTCAGGATCTCTTTGATTTAGATTATCAATTTAAATTTGAATCAAAACTTGAGTGAAATGGCCCAGATATTTGATTAACCTGTCAATAGAATTGATGAAAAAGTCAGAAAGTCTATAAGACTAAATCAAATAATCAAACAAAAGCAAATAAAAACGATAAAAAGAGAAT
>JAHDHG010000181.1:1431-3696 GCA_020631435.1 Bacteriovoracaceae bacterium
AGACAAGTTTATCATTTTTCTTGAGTTTAAAAAGAAATCTCAGCTTCTTATCGATTTGGCCGGATTAATGAATCAATTCAAAGAGTCTCTTCAAAGTTTTAAGGGGCTAAGTTTTTATAATTATGATTTAGATGCTATCGATTTTGAATCATTATTACTCACCAAAATTATTAAGCATCATATGAAACTTAGTGATGAAAAAAGTTACGGGTTGAAAATCTCTGAATTTAAGAGTTTTTTATCATCAACGAGTTCTTACAAATCAATAGCCGAAAAGTTTATAAGCTCTTATCATCTAGAAATTGTTGAGAATATAAATATTTATATTGAGAACTTATTTAATGATCATTTCAATCATTTAAAAGAAAATGATTTCCAAGATGAAGATCTCAGGTTTACTAGTGGAGTCTTACTTATATCCCCTGAATAAACTTTACAGACTTTCTAACATTCTCCTCAGGTGTCTTAACAAGAACACCATGACCAAGACCACCAATCCATTTGTGTTGATATTCTTTAACTGAATGAACTTTTGATTTAAGTGATTCTAAATTCTTTTCAAGGTCATCCCAAGGTAGATGAAGCCAAACAGGATCAAAATTTCCTTGAATATAATACTTATCTCCCAATGTTTTAAGTGCCAAGGCCAAGTCACATCTCCAATCAATTCCTAAAACATCTATATACGGATTATTTAAATCTTGAAGATAGTTTAAATGAGTTAATTTTGAATAGTATATAATTTTTTTATCAGGGTGCTTCTCTTTAACACTTCTGGTAATTGTTTCAAGAACTGGCTTGATGAATCTCATGAAGTCGTCATAGCATAATTCACCTACAGCGGTATCAAAAAGGCATATAGCATCCGCCCCAGCATTTAACTGCATAGAAATATTTTCTAATAAGTTAGGAATTAAAATATCTAGAAATTGATTCCACCTTCCATCATAAAGGCCTTGTTTGGAATTCACGAGTGAACCTTTATGTCCGCCTTCTGTTGCATAAGTGTATAAAGTGAAAGGGGAACCAACAAATCCTAATAAACTCACATTTCTAGGAAGCTTCTCTTTTAATAAAGAACAAGTATCAGACTGAAAAGTATAAAAGTCTGAAGCGGGGGATAGAATTTTTACTTTTTTATATTGATCTTTATCACTTAGGTAAGTTTCTAATTTTGGGGGACCATCGTTGTAATGAAGACCCAAACTCATTTGCTCTAAAGGAAAAAGTAAGTCAGAAAACATGATCGCTGCATTAAAACCAAAATCTTCAATAGGGCCTAAAGTGACCTCACAAGCAAGTTCTGGGTTTTTACAAAGTTCCATAAAAGAATGTTTCTTTCTAAAACCTTGGTAATGCCAATGATACCTTCCTGCTTGTCTCATATACCAAACTGGCTGAACGCCTTCTTGTCTATTTTCAAATATACCCATTATGTTTCCTTAATTATCAGCTTGTAGCCGATACCTCTTATCGTTTGGATCTCAAGCGGCAATGAAGAGTCTGTTTCCGCCCATTTTCTTAAATTTACTATATAATTATCAACAGTTCTATTGGAAGGGAAACTATTCTCTCCCCAAATAGTATTTATAATTTCATCTCTTGATAAAACTTTTTCTCTGTTTATATATAACTGTTCTAAAATTGCACATTCTTTTTGACTGATATCAATAATTCGACCACTTGCCTCTTGGAGTTGATATTTAGAAAAGAAAATTTTAAGCTTACCAATTCCTATCTCATCAGGAAGATTTTTTAATTTTTGATGAATGTTTAGAATTCGATCAAGACGTAACTCTAATTCTTTTAACTCAAATGGCTTTACAATATAATCTTGCGCTCCTAATTGAAGACCTTGAAGTCTAATTTGTGGATCATTTTGAGCAGAGAAGAACAAAAATAAACATTCAGGATTAATTTTCCTAAATTCTTTTGCGAGCTCTAATCCATTTCCATCGGGAAGGCCAATATCTAAGAGACTTATTCTAATCTCATTAGAGTTTTCTTTGAAAAAACTAAAAGCTGAAGAGAATGTTTTATGAAGATAAGAAGCATGTCCTTTGGATTTTAGATAATCATTTAAAATTTCTCCAAGAGAATTTTCATCTTCTACAATTAGGATTTTATTCATCACTGCTCCTGAAGCTCATTCCAAAAGTTAAATGATTTTTATGAGAGATTGAAAACTTTCCATTCATCTTTTATTGCGTCATCGACAGGCGTTGCTGCTCACGCAATTGTTTTTCAAAATTGTTATAATCGCCC
>JAHDHG010000182.1 GCA_020631435.1 Bacteriovoracaceae bacterium
TTGGAGAGCTATGAAGTAATGTCGCTACAACATGGTCAGAAATTTTTTTCATCGGGAATGTAAGGAAAATTGCAGCTAAGAATAAAAGCCAAATTAAAAAAAGAAACTTTAACCCCCCAAAGGGCCATCTATAATCTCTTAGAATCGTTACATTTTCTGCTCTGACTTCTTTCATAATATTCCTTATTATTTAGAGAAGTGAACGACGCTTAAGCTTCCTTCCAAGAGGTTAGTATTCTCGTTTTTAATAATTTGAGATTCAATGATTTGAACCTTTTTTTGATTCACTAAATTATCAATGAACTGAGAAAAATTTTGATTAAACGCATTCTTAAATTTTATATTTGCTTGTACTTTAGATAATCCATCTTGGAGTTGATCTAAAACAAAGTCGGTTACCATTATTTCATTTTGTGGCATCTGAGGACCTGCTGATTTGATTTGGGCTAGAAAATCAGCTTCTGAGTTTACTTTTGGTCTTGCAAGGATAGGAGTTAATATATCGAGTGTGGCATTTTTGATGTTTAGATATCGATCTGCTTCTTGAGCAACTTCTTCTTTTAACTCTATTGTTTTTCTAATGGATCTATTAGACATGAAGAAATAAAAAACAATAGATAGAGGTATTAGAAAAAATAGTAATGAAAGCAAGAAATTAAATAAATCTCTGCTTTCTTGTTCTATCGTTGAGTTGAAGTCCGCGAGTTTTTGATAGCTTGGTGACTTTTTAAATTCATCTGCTCTTTTAAAGAGAAGATCATCTACAGACTTCATGGGAGTAAACCAACTCATATCTGAAACCTCGCAGTTAAAATACCTTTATTAGGAGTGGATTCAATCTCAAGGTTACTATAGCCTTTTGATCTGAGTTTTGACTCTAGATTGACAATATCATTACTTTCACATTTTTTAAATACTGCATTGACTTGCCCGTCATATAAATCATTATATTCAGACAACTCACAATTTGTTTCAATATCTTTCATAATTGTAAATAAACCAACTAGGCCTTTGCTATCTGTATTAGACTCAATGTTTTTAACATTTCTATTCATTGCTTTTATTTTGTCTTTGATTTTTTTTAGTATCTTTTCTGGCTTTTTTCTGATTGCAGAAGTTTCTGCTTTTGAAAATCCAAGAGCAGGATTACTAAGTTTTGCTCTTACACTTTTAGTGATTTTCTTTTCTGATTTTTGCAATTGCCAAGAATCAAAAAGAAACCCAAGGCTAAATAATAAGCAAAGTAAGAAAACTCTCAAACCTACAAAGCTAATCGAGTGAACTGGAACGTCTTCATTTTTTGTATTTGAATATTGTCCAGAGAGAAAGTTATTATTACCTTGTTTATTGGTATAAAAACTTTTTAAAGCATTTACATTTGCAAAACTTAGGTATTCAAAACGCTCCATCGGCATAGACTCAAAGTTATTCTGATAATCTTGTAAGAACTCAACTGGTTTTTGAAGAACCTCTGCTAAATAATTTTCAATATTTTTTACTTTGGATGTTCCGCCACATAGAAAAATTTTAGAAATATCAAATTGTTGATTTACTCTTAATGCAAGCTCAGCTCTTTTGTAATCAGTGATGAAGCCTGAGATTGCAGCATTCATTTTGTAGGAAAACTCTTTTTGCTTTTCATCAACATCATCATATTGATTTGAAGTTAGGAAAAATGAGTTATTGTGCTTAAATTCTATCGCCTTATCAATATCAACATCATATTCACTCATGATCATTTCGTTAAGATGCTGACCACCAAAGAAAGTAACACTGTAACTTTGGAGTTCATTGTCTTTAAAAAAATAAGCAGTTGATTTAGTATGACCTAAGTCAACAATCGCAAACGGCTCTTTTGAAGGTATTTTAGGTGTGTTTCTTATGAATTGATCCCAGCCAGAGACTTCAGTCACTATGTAAGTCGGGAGTGCTGACTGATCTTTTAGGTATTCATGAAATAATTCAAAATTTCCTTTAGAGATATAACTTGCGATACTCTTATAACCTTTGTCCGTTTTTCTTATGGAAGAAGCTAGATGAACATCATTTAAAGTAAAAGGCATATCCTCTTCAAGTTGAAAAGGAATCATTGCTTCAGCTTTTTTCTTTTGTTTAACAGGAACTTCAATAAACCTAGAGCTACATAAATGTTGAGGACATTGAAAAATAACTTTTGTATGTTCAGGTATTGCTTCTAGATATTTTTTTACTGATTTTATTTGGTACTTCAGATAAGGAAGTTTTTCATAAAATTTAAGTTCTTTCTCTTTATCGCTTTTTGCATTCGCAACTCTTTCGTGAACTTCTTGGATATTCTCAATCATTCTATCTTGATCTAGAACGAACTCAAATTTATTGACATGCTTAATCTTTTTTTTCTCAAGCCTTGATTCAACGACCTTTGTTGAATAAGAGCCGAGGTCTATAGTAACAACCAACATGTATATAGGATAACCAAAAGATATCTAATTTACGAATATTTCTAAGACTTTAGGTCGAGTATACTCAAAATTTTTCTTTTGAGGTTTATTTGGATCTGTTGTCGTTGTCGTCGATTGTGTGGGCCTTGCACCTGGTTTTGGAGGAGGTGGTTTCTTTTCTTTTCTAGGTATAGATACAATGGCATTTATTGTATATTTAGCATTTTGAAACTCCCCAATAGATTCAATTTCAAAGAGTTCTGTTTCAATCCCAAAGACAATACCCGCGTTTTTTAGTATGTTAACTCTATCTTCAAATTCAGTACCATCAACCCATTGTCGATCAACGAAATACCTTTTTAACTCTTCAGCCGTATCAAACTCTAAGTCAGAGTTTTCTCTCTGATCAAGTCTAAATTGAGCGATATCGTTGATGTCCATATCTGGAGCTAATAATCTTATCCAAGCATCTGACATAGTATTAACATTAATTACCATCTGACCGTGAACAGTTAGTTCACTTTTCACTAAATCAACAAGTTCGTCATTCCACGCAGGGAGAAGATTCATCTCAGATAGGCTTGTCATAGGTGCATGCTTTGCAGTGATGCCTGCTTTTTCAAATTCAGATTGAACTTGAGTAGATAAAGGACCAATGTCTTCACCTTCATCTAATAGGTAGTATTTAATATTTGCAATGAGTTCATCTACATCTGTTCCAGAATATTCACTTCTGAAATCTTCATCCGATTCCATTTTATTGTTAAGAGCATTCTCAATGAGTTCTTTAAGTCTATTCTCTAGTTCTTGAAATTGATCAGGTTTTTCATCTTGAGGGTTTTGATTAGGATCATTGGGTGTAGGTTGAGGAGTAGGAGTTGGATTGGCTCCTCCGCCAAACTTATTTTTAAATAACTCTTGATATTTTTTTGCAGAAGTTAGAATAATAGAATTTAAATTAATTTTATTCGAATAACTTCTTATATTAGTATTAACCTTACCCTCCATAATAAACTTATCTTTTATCTCTTCAAGAGCAGTTTTCTCTAGTAGTCCCATTCCTTCAATTATTTCAAGGTTAAGAGGAATGGGTTGATTCCAAACCATGTTGATCGTCTCACTTGGGACCACTGTTTTTAAATTAGGATTTTCATTTAAATAGTTTAAAATATTTTGATAGATTTCTAATTGTATGAGTGAGAGATGAAGTCCTGACTCAGCGTTAAGTCTCGCTTGATATTTTCCAGTAGTATTAAATGCTTTAATC
>JAHDHG010000023.1 GCA_020631435.1 Bacteriovoracaceae bacterium
CCTTCGAGGAGTTTCTTTTACCCACTCAGCATGCTGACAACTTTCAAATGGAGAATCTGTGATTTCAACTGATCCACCTGGATCATGTTTTGGAGGTCTTACTTCTTCTTTTTTACAATTTGGATTTACACCTAGCTTTACAACCTTTTTATCTTTAACTCCCCAAACAACTCCAGTTTTACTGGAACATACTGCTCGTCCATCTTTTAGTACTTTAAACTCTTCATCGGTCAGATCTAAGACTGCCGGAATGACAATTTCTTCAGATTTCTCTTCAGATTTTTTCTTAGAATCATCCTTTAGGTCTAAGCCTCTTTTTAGTTGAGGGATCTTTACTGTTCTTTTTAAATTTGGAGTCAGAGCAGGCAAACGTTCTAGTTTTTGTATTTTACGCTTGTTTAACTCAGCCAGTTTTTTTCCCTCAGGATCATCTTTAAAATTAAACTCAATAGGAACTTCTCTATTTGCAGTAAATGTATAGTATTTCAATACTTTATCTCTAGCATTTATGTCGTCATCAATTAACTTCTCTTTTTCCTCAATAGCCTTAATATTATTATCTGCCTGAATCAATGCACCAGAAAGCTTTTGTATTTCTTTATTTATTTTTCCTCTTTTAAATAAACCTAATGACTTTTTTTCTTGCTCTAGAGCAGTAATCTTACTTCTAATCGTTTTTTTATTTTCTTTTATTTTCTTTTTCTGATTTAAATATTCATCTTTTTTCTTTCTTAAAGATTCTAATTCTTGTTGATAAACTTCTAGCCTGCCAGATTTATTTTTTTTTCTTTCTTCACTCTGATCTTTAAATCTCTCTTTCACATTAAGAGAGGAATCCTTACCCTTATTTCTCTCTAAGATCGCGATAATTTTATCACCCGATTCTCCTGATTTTAATAATGAGTCATTCATTGGTTTTGTATATAAAGAATCTTCATCTAAATTTGATAAACCACGATTTTTTTCTATTAAATAATCTTTAGCTTCTTTATAATTTTTCCCAAACTTATATAAATTTAAACCATTGGGTCCTAGAGATATAGGAATAGCATCTGGAATTTCTATATTCATCTTTTTGAATACTTCCATTTGTTGATTGATCTCTTTATTTAACTTTTTATAGTTTCTATACTTTTCATCCGATTGAATTTTTAATTTTTGTAGGTCAGTCTTATTAAAATTCTTAAGAGTATTATCTTGGTTGGTCATCGCCTTTTTAAAGTACAGTTCATTATTAATATCTTGATATTGCTCTTTTAACGTCTGATATTCTAAAATAGCTGCATCTCTTTCAAGCATTGCTTTTGAAAGATCAGAAATCTGTTTTTCATAAGCTTTAACTCGCTCTCTAATGTCAGCTTCAGATTGAGAAAATAGATTACTTCCTAAGATAAGGAAAAACATGATTAAAATTTTCATGATTGTTTATCGGCAAAAGATCGAAAAACTTGAGTCTTTTCCTCGTGAACTTGCAATGAAAAAAATATACCTTTAAGAAACAAATTATAGGTAAGTAAACTAAAACTTATTAATACTCATTCGAATAAATCTCATACTGCTCAACATGATAATTATTATCTGCCCTCACAGTTAAAGTTTTCTGAAAAGTTTCTTCTATATATTCTGGAATTCCAAATTCATCACCTGAGATCAAGGAACATACTTCAGGGTGGGCAAAAACTTGAACTTTATTTTTTCCAGATTTTTGAACCGTTTTCATGATTTCTCTAATAACTTCAAGAGAAACTGTCATGACTGATTTAATTTTCCCAGTTCCTTCACAGTATGGGCATGGCTCACACATTGTTCTGACAAGAGTATCTCTCGTTCTTTTTCTAGTCATCTCAACAAGGCCAAGTTCAGAAATCGGAAGCACCTTAGTTTTTGATCGATCTTTTTTAAGAGCTTCTAACAATGCTTCATAAACACTATTTCTATGCTCTTCTTTTTCCATATCAATAAAATCAACGATTACTAAGCCACCACAATTTCTTAATCTTAACTGGTAAGCAATTTCCTTCACAGCTTCTAAGTTTGTTTTAAAAATAGTCTCTTCTAAACTTTTCTTCCCAACAAATCTTCCAGTATTTACATCAATAGAGACGAGCGCTTCAGTCTGATCAATATTTAAAGATCCTCCCGACTTAAGAAAAACTTTACTGCTCAAAGCTCTTTCTATTTCAAGATCAATTCCATAATGCTCAAAAATTGGTTTATCTTCAGAAAAATGCTTAATCTTACCTTTCATTGAAGGAACATATTTATTCAAAAATTTTTGAACTTCTTTTTGAGTAGCTTTGTTATCTACAACAATTTTATCAACATCATCATCAGTCACGTCTCTTAAGGTTCTTTGCAAGAAATTTAAATCAATATGAACCACGGAAGGTACTTTTGCTTTTTCTAATTTCTTTTGAATATCTTTCCAAGTTTTATTTAAAACATTGTAATCAGCTTTTAGAGTTTTATAAGACTGTCCCTCGGCTACAGTTCTTGCAATAATACCTTTCCCTTCTTGTTTAATAGAGTCTAAGACTTCTTTTAATCTCTCTCTTTCAACTTCATCTTCAATTCTTCTAGAAACTCCTGCATGTTCAATAAATGGCATGTAAACTATATGCCTACCAGCAAGAGTTATATGTCTCGTGACCCGAGGTCCTTTAGTTGAGATCGGCTCCTTCGCGACTTGAACTAAGACAGTTTGACCTTCTTTCAATACATCTTGGATTTTAACGTTGGGCCTAAACTTCAGATCAACAGTCTCACTCAAAGTACTCATTTCATCTGGAATAATCTTGCCAGGCTTTGCCTCAAGCTCTTGTTGATAGCCTTTTAGCTTTTCGGCCATCTCTCTTTGCTCTTCAAGAGTAGGGATATAAGCATCATCTATATATAAAAATGCTGCCCTATCAGTTCCAATATCAACAAATGCTGATTGCATTCCGGGTAATACCCTCACGACCTTACCTTGATAGATATTTCCTACCAGAGGATAATTTTTAAGATTATGTCCCTTAGATCGGTCTATATGAAGCTCTAATATCTCATCATTTTCTAAGAGAGCTATTCTTGATTCATTGTATGTTTCATTAATAATTAGTTCTTTTGGCATGGTATGACTCTACATGATGGATAGGGCTTCTACAATCTTGGTGATATCTAAATAGCTGAAAATACGCTACTTTTAATGAAAATTGCGTCTATTTATTAGTCTATTATTGTAAATAGTTTAGAGATGAAACCTGAAAGCTCATTGTTGAATTACACTTTATATATAGCCTTAAGGAGGATCTGTGAAACTATTTATAATTTCTATTAGTTTATTTATGCTTAATTCTTTTACTCAAGATAATGGAACATTCACAAACAACATCGAAAGAAAAATTGTTGAAAGTGTAGAGAATAAAGTTGAAGAGGACAAGAAAGAAGAATCGCTACTGGATAAGGCCGGTGAAAAAATAGCAACTTTCTTTCTTACAGATTCAAAAGCAAGAACATATCTTTCAAAGCTTTACCCTCAAAACTGGAAATGGTTGGATAAGTCAGAAAAAGAAAAAATTACAAAAGAAGTCCAAGAGTTAACTCCAGAAGAGCTTGATGAAATCAAAGAACAATTAGATAGAATCCATAATGGGTATTTTAAAGGATATGATCAGGTTTGGTAGAAAAGAACTAGAATGATTATAATATTTTTTTGTTTTATTTCACTAAACATTTTTGCAAATGATTATATTTGCATTAATACAAGATATACTGAGATTGATTCCTTAGGAGAACATGCATTTATTAGTATTATTAAGAATGTACCTGCTGAGGATCAATGCGATGGTAAATTGGAATGTTATAACACTGAAGATATAACAACTTATAGTCTTTGGGGTGGACGTTTTCAAAAATGGAAAATGATTAAAGACTACAAGCATAATCATTTCACATTGGGTGATGAAATCATTTTAAATCAAAAAAATATCAACTTTATTAGACATTGTGAGATCATAAATGACTCAGATGAAGTAAGAACACACTTTAATCAAAAACTAGAAGAAATGGAAAATTTTAATAGTTTACATAAAGATAAACTTCATTGGGGAAAATATTGGGGAGCATATAACTTTAATTGCACAAGTTTTAGTATTAAATTTTTTAACGAGATTACAGGATCTAACTATTCAGCTCTTCATCCATATTTAAATGTTGAAACTCCTGCTTTATTAGCAAAAGAAATCATGCAGAACAAGAAAGAAGACAATCTTAAGTTAATTGAAGAGTTTAAGGGACAAGAAAATTTATATTTCAAATCAAAGAGAGAGGCTCTTGAAGACTTGAAAGAGAACATGATCATAAGGAATAAAATATAAAAATCTTAGCCGTTTTAATTTTTTTAAGTACAAGTTTATTTTCACAAAAATCTGAAAAGTTAATGTATCGCCTAGGAGCTGAAAACAATCCTGAGACATTAAGATGTAGAACAATTTTTAATGATGAAATGATCCTCATAAAGGATGAGTATTCAGAGCAAATTGGCTTAAGCTGGTCTGTTCGAATGGTTGGCCAGAATTGTTATGGATTAGAGAGTGCACTAGAGGTTATTCCAAGCAAAACTAGACAAATTTTGGATTTACTAGTTGAGCATAATTACTTCAATCCCAATAATCGAATTAAAAATTTACAAGTTGGCTACAAAGGCTATCTTCCTGGCAAAAAAAATCACTTCATAAAAGACAGAAACTTAAATTACTTCTTCACATGGTCAAACCAAGAAAATAAATATGTAAAAGGTTCGAATAAAAACCTATGTGAGGAAATAAATTTAACCTTGAGTCAATAAAAACTAAAGATTTTTCTCATGAAACCGATAAGTATTCATGAGATATATTCTAATTCTCCTGTCATTAAATTTATTCACTAAAGATTTTAATCTCTATACAGGAGGAATTCAGTCATATCAATATATGAAGCAAATTGATCTTGCAGTAGAATTATTAGAGCAAGGAGAAGATGAAGTAAGATTTATTTTTAGTGAAAATACTTCCTTTACCATCACTAAATACCTCGGTGGAGGTGGACAATCTCATATATTTGAAACAACGGATGGTTCTGCCTTACGAGTTAGAAAAAACCGATTTTCTTTAATAAATTTTAACCCCCTGGATGCAACAAAATCTATGAGGGCAATTGATGAGTATTTAGACTCAAATGCATTTTACGCAACTAATGATGTAAAAATAGCTGAAGTTAATTTCGACAAATCTAGATATGGAGAATATGTAATTTCTAAGAGGTATAATATTTTGTATGAGTTTGAAGACTTTCTTGATTTCTATAGGAAAAATAAAGGAATAATAAGCATTATACCAAAAGGCCTTTTCAACACATTAAAGGATGACTTTTTGAAACTGGCAGAAAGTACTTGGAGATTTAAACAAATCGGTGACCTTAGAAGTGATCAAATAGTGTATACCGAAGAAGAAGGTTGGATCATATTAGATTCAACTAGAGATAATACACCTTTAACAGCCAGTGAACGGCTTTCCACAGAGAATGCCTTGGTGATGAATCCAAGAGATAAAGCTCTTAATCAAGCAACTGCTCACTCCCCAGGAGGCGGTGTCTTAATAATGAAACCAAATTTACCAAAAGATCTTGAAGCAGAAGTTATTGAAGTTATTAAACAAAGAAGACTAGAAGAACTACCTGAAATATACAAAAGTCCTTATGTCATAGACAGCACATCGTGGATTAATATAGTCAAAAAAATTCCCAAGGCAAAGAAAAAATGCTGGGCCTGGCTAACAAAGATAATCTAAATCAAAATCCCTGCAATAGTAGCAGTCATCAAACAGGCCAAAGTTCCACCAATCAAAGACTTTATTCCAAGTTTTGCTAAATCACTTTTTCTTTTAGGAGCAATAGTTCCTATCCCACCTACTTGAATAGCAATCGAGCTAAAGTTAGCAAATCCACAAAGTGCATAAGTAGAGATGACAATTGATCGCTCAGATAAACTTCCAAGCATTTGTTGAAGATCTAAATAAGCAACAAACTCATTAAGAAATAATTTTTTTGCTAATAGCTCACCTACTTGATGACTTTCTGCCATTGGTACACCCATAACGACTGCCACTGGTGAAAATAAATAACCAGTAATTAATTCAAAACTTAAATTTGGCATTCCAACTTTAGTACCAATCCAAGCAAGGATTCCATTAAATAGAGCAATCAAAGCAATAAATGCTAAAAGCATCGCTCCAACATTAACAGCAAGCTTCATCCCCTCACCTGCACCATTGGCAGCAGCTTCAATTAAGTTAACAGAATTCTTTTCAAACTTAACTGAAACATCTCCAGCAGTTTTTGATTTCCCTGTTTCAGGCACTAATAATTTCGCACAAACCAAAGCAGCTGGAGCAGACATCACTGAAGCAGCTAAAAGGTGTCCGGCATTTATTCCTAAACCAACGTAAGCAGCAAGAACTCCACCTGCAACAGTTGCCATTCCACCAGTCATTAATGCCATTAGTTCTGAATTGGTCATATCATCAATATAAGGTTTTACCGTTAAAGGTGCTTCTGTTTGACCTACAAAAATATTTGCTGCAGCACTTAAAGACTCAGCTCCAGATGTACCCATTACCTTCATCATGATCCAGGCAAAAAACTGAACAATTTTTTGCATCACGCCCATATGATATAAAACACTCATCAATGTACTCATAAAAATGATGGTAGGCAGAACCATCACCGCGAATGAGAATCCAATTTTTTCCATATTATGAAGACCACCAAAAATAAATTTAGATCCTTCATCTGTATAATTCATGATTGCTTGAAAAAAGTTTTTTGCACCATCAAAAAAATCTAATCCAATCTGAGTTTTTAAAATAATCACGGCAAGTAAAAACTGAGATAAAATTCCAGTGATCACCAATCTCCAATTAATAGCTTTTCGATCGCTACTTAAAAGAAATGCAATGAATAAAAATAAAAACAGTCCTAGCATTGAGATAAGTCTTTCCATGTCATTGTTTTTATTACGTTTACACTATGCTTTCAAGAAGAAATTTAAAATGACTTAAGGTATCAAATCTTATAGTATAAGTTTTTAACATTTAGGATTCGAATGAGTGAATTTACAGCATACTCAATTATTGCAGCTAAAAAAAATAAAAAAGAACTATCATATAAAGAAATCAAATGGTTTGTAGACTCTGCCGTCTCTGGCAAAGTCCATAAATATCAACTCTCTGCCCTTTTAATGGCCATTTACTTAAATGGCATGAGCACTGAAGAAACTGCTCATTTAACAAGAGTGATGCTTGATAGTGGAGAAAAATTAAAATTTCGAGGTCATCATTATGTGGATAAACATTCTACAGGTGGAATTGGAGATAAAGCATCTTTCATCTTAGGCCCTATTGCTGCAGCTTGTGGTGTCAAAGTGCCGATGATTGCCGGAAGAGGACTTGGTCACACTGGTGGGACAATCGATAAAATTGAATCAGTAAAAGGATTTAAAACTGGTATCGATTCAAAAAAATTTAAAGAACTACTTAAGAAAAATGATTTTGTTTTATCAGCACAAACCAAAAAAATTACTCCAGCCGATGGATTGATTTATAGTATCAGAGATGTCACTGCAACTATAGAATCGATCCCTTTAATTACAGCTTCAATTATGTCTAAAAAATTAGCTGAAGGAGCTAACGGGATAGTCATGGATATTAAGACTGGTTCTGGATCTTTTATGAAAACTTCTAAAAGAGCAACCGAATTAGCAAAATCAATCCTTGGAACTGCTAAACAATTTAATAAAGGCGCTACAGCACTTCTAACAGATATGTCTCAGCCCCTTGGAAACAAGGTCGGAAACTCTCTTGAAATCATCGAGTCATTAGATACATTAAAAGGTAATGGCCCTGAAGATTTAACTAAGTTAAGTGTTGAACTTGCAGCTCATATGGTTTTACTAGCTAAGAAAGCTAAGAATATTAAAGAAGCAAGAACTAAATGTATTGAAGTTATTGAAAATCAAAAAGCCTATGACTTATTTAGAAAAGTAGTAGCTTCTCAAGGTGGCAAGCTTTCAAGCTTAGATAATTTGGAAGTTGCAAAAACTAAAACTTGCGTTTTAGCTAGAACTTCAGGATATATAAAATCATTTAAAAATGATGTAATTGGATTAAAACTTGTTGATCTAGGCGGAGGAAGAAAAGTTGCTGGTGAAAAAATAGATCATGCCGTCGGATTCGATTTTCATAAAAAAATTGGAGATCAAGTCAAAAAAGGTGAAAAGATTTTAACTATTTTTCATCATAAAAAACAAAATACTTTAGCGAGAAAGATTAAGAAAGAGTTTCAAGATGATATTATTTTAATATCAAAAACTAAAACTAATAAACCTAAATTAATTCAAAAGGTCATGAGTCTATGAATTACATGGATCAACTAAACGAAGCCTCTGAGTTCATATTAAAAAAACTAGCAGAAAAAAATTTTTCAAGGCCAAAAACCTTAGTAGTTCTTGGTTCGGGTTTAGGCCCTTATGCAGATACTTTTCAAGATTCTTTAAAGCTTGAATTCAATTCAATTCCTCATTACAAATCACCAAGCGTTTCTGGACATTCTGGAGAATTAGTTTTTACAAAAATTGGTAATGAAACAGTTGTTTTTCAAAAAGGAAGACTTCACTACTATGAAGGACATACTGATCATGAAATCAACTTCCCTATTAGATCATTAAAACTTGCAGGTGTTGAAAATTTACTTTTAACAAACGCTTCAGGATCATTAAACCCCAATTATGCACCTGGAGATTTAGTCTGTATTAATGATCATATTAATTTTTGTGGCAGAAACCCTCTTCATGGAAAAAATATTGAAATTGGACCAAGGTTTCCTGATATGACAGAAATTTATTTTAAGCCTTTCAGAGAAATTCTTTCAGATATTGCAACTCAGAAAAATATCACTCTTCATCATGGAACCTACTTTCATGTCGCTGGCCCTAGCTATGAAACGCCGGCAGAAATTAGAATGTTTAGAAATTTAGGTGGAGATATGGTCGGAATGAGCACAGTTCCGGAAGCAATTGGTGCCAAGCATGCAGGATTAAATATTGCTGGAATTGCTTGCATTACAAATTTTGGAGCAGGTTTAATAGATCAGAAACTTGATCATGAAGATGTTAAACATGAAGCTAATAAAGCAATGGAAAAATTTACGACCTTAGTTTCAGCGTTTATTGAGAGGTTACATGCCTGATTCTCTAGATCTTGTTCGATCACTTAATTTTTGTTGCATTGACCTTGAGACCACTGGTGGAAATCATAATAGTGATAAGATTTTTGAAATTGGTCTAGCAAAAATTAGAAATCTAGAAATTACTGAGACTTTAGAGTTTCAAATTAACCCAGAAATTGAAATTCCTATATATGTTCAAAGACTTACTAATATTAAACAAAAGCAACTCGCAGGCAAACCTTTAGTTGAAGATGTTATTCAGAAAATCCTAGATTTTATAGGAGATGATATTCTGGTTGCTCACAATGCTCAGTTTGATGTTCCTTTCTTTAATAGTGTTCTAAAAAGATTAGATCTACCTACTCTTGAAAACAGATCGATTTGTACACATTTAATGACGAAACATCTTTTGCCTGAAATTCAAAAATCGAATTTAACTTACCTCGCTGATTTATTTAAGATAGAGTTTAAAAATGCTCACAGAGCTTTATCAGATACTGTTTTAACTGCTCAGATTTTAATTAAATTTCTAGAAATTTTTGCAGTAAGAAATATAAAAAAAATTAATAGTATTTATTATCCAAAAAATAAATTTGAATTAGATCGTATTCATCTTAATTTTGATGAAAAAGATGCTATAAATGAAAAGTTAAAACTTATCTCCAACACTGATCTTCACTTTTGTCTTTCATTCAAAGGGGAGCAAGGCAATTTAATTTCGGTAATACCTTATTCAAATTCACTTTATTCATTGAAAGAATTAAAGTCTCTAATTCCTAAGTCATATAACAAGATGACTATTTTAATTCAAGGTTCGCTTGTTCAATCTTTAATTCAATTTAAGGACTACTATTTAAACATCGAAAAAGAACAAAGAGAATATGTATTAAAATTCCTCTATCAGAAAATTGAATATATTAAAGATTTAGAAAGCTCTTATACTAAATTCAATCATTTCATTATCCCTCATATTATTAAAGACCAATATTTTGTTCTTAACTCTAAGAATCTAACAATGAGATCACCCAAAATATTCAAATCCCCAGGACAGTTAAAAAAGTCGTTTGGTATGATCATGAAGCAAAAACAAAACAGATCTAGAAAAAATAATGATTTAAGGAAAGTGGAAGATTTGATCTTAAACGTTATTATGAAATATCCTGAAAAATCTATTAGATATTCTAAAAAATTAGCTCAAAATGACTTTAAGCAGTTTTCCAAAAGTATTAATGAGTTTTTAATTGAAAACACAAATGAAATTTATCCTACTTTTCATTTGTAAAAATCAACCCTCTCTCTTCAAGTGCAACCTTTAATTTTTCTCTTTCTAGTAGATGAAAAAAGAAAGTTGATAGTAATAACTCATCAAAGATAGCTTTATCAATTTTTTTATTAATAGAGAAAACTAGCTCTTTTTTTCTACCAGTCATTGAAACATTTAACTGATTTGACTGATTAGAACTAATTAATTTGTCTCGAAGTAACATGTTAAGAGAATTTGAGAATAAAATATAAAATATCATCGTCCATATTGATCTATTTTCAATAATTCTCGATTCAACTTCTGAATATTTAATATTAAGAAGAATATTATTTTCTACTAATCTCGTTCTAAGAAATGCTGATGCTTGATCCATCGATTCACTGATTTGAGTTTTTGCCTCTGGGAGTATTTCTTTTTTAGAGAACCCAAGAAATGTCTTCACCAAGCCACTTGATCTTAAAGCACTTTTTTTCATCTCATCTAAAATAGACTTTAAGTCATCATTAATATCGGTAGCAATCATTTTTAAAACATCAACACCAGATAAAATCGCTCCTATAGGATTATTTAACTCATGAGCAATAGAGCCTGAAATAATTCCTAATTCATTAGAATCTATATAATTATCTGAAAAACTCATTTCTTTAGAAAATACAAAGAGCTTATATTCTTGGTCTTCAAATTCAAAATCTTCTACTTTGACAGTAAATACTTGGCCGTTTTTTTCAAATTTACCACCATTTTCAACACTTAATGTTTCAGAAGTTAAAATATTTAAATCCCTATACGCCTTATTGTGAAGATATAAGTCATTAAAAGAATTAAAAAGGACCATTGGTAAGTTAATCTGATTAAAAAAATCTTCAAGAACTAACTTAACTTGATTCTTATAGTACTCTGCATTCATAAGAGAATAATTTCTTATAAAAACTAAATAACAGAGATAAATGATTTCCTTATCCTCCTTTTTAAAAAACTCATAATCTCGTCCTTCAAAATCAAGAATAAAAAGCCCTTCTTCCTTATCTGTAATTTCAAATGAGTTTTTAAAAAACACAAAAGGAGTCACATCTCCCTTGAAGGTAGAAATCCTTTGAATAAAAACTTCTACTCTTTGAACTTCTTTCTCTGATAAATCTTTTTTTTCAATCAAGTCTAAAAAATTATGAAGTTCAAGTAAAAAATTACTTCGTAGGTAAGATTCTAGTTTTAAAATTTTTTGTTGAAATCGAAGATTAAACTCTAGTAATGATTCACTTTCGCTTTTTTGAATTTTCCAAATATCTATATCTTGATCATCCTTGGAAGACAATATTTCAAAAGAAGCTCTAGAATTATTTGAATTTTCTCGAAGAGGTTTTAAAGATATAAAATCTTCTTTTGATAAATTATAAATCTTTAAGAAACTCATCTATAAAAAGCTTTTTTACTCTCCTGCACTAAAGTTTCTCCATCTATCATATTTCCATGGACGATCACACCCCAATGTAAATGAGGAGCCGTCGATCTTCCCGTTGAACCTGATTTCCCAATGATATGAAACTTTCTGACTAATTGTCCTTGTTCTACTGAAATTTCACTTAAATGGCCATATAGAGTTAGAATTCCTTTACCATGATCAATAATAACGGTATTGCCAGAATAAAAGAGATTACCTGTAAAGACTACTCTCCCCTGATTCGCTGCTGGTATACTTTTTCCCTTATGGGCCCTAAAGTCAGTTCCTAAATGTTGAGTTTTATGATTCTTGTTAAATACTCTCTGTTTTCCATATCTTGAAGTTATTTTAGACTTTAGAGGGTAGCTAAAAGGTTCTTTAATTAAAGAGGTACTTTCTGAAAATTGATATACTAATTCTAAGTTTTCTTTTTCGTTACCAACTCTAATCAAGTCGCTCTTTGATAGGTTTACCTTAGATTTATTCACTTTGAGAAACTCTCTTGGATACTTAACTTTTTTTAATAAAAAGTTCATTGATATATTAGTTGCATCACCTGATTGATCAATAAGCTGACAAGCAATATCAGAGCTTTCAAAGTAAGAAGCAGAAAAATAGCCTGATATAAATCTTGCACTAACTTCCGGAAAAAAGACTTTTTGATCACAGATGAAATAACTACCACTTTTAATATTCTGTGTATTTTCTATGTTGAAATATTTAACCTGACCTTGTCCTATCGGAATAGTCTTGGAATAAAGAGATGAAATAAAGAGAAGAAATATTAACTTAAACATCAACTACCCCATCACGAAAATGAATTTTCCTCTTGACAGATTTTTTGAATTTTTTTGAAGAATCAATGATTTTATTTTCTTCAGATTGGATATAGACAAAACCTCTTTTAAGAACATTGTCTGGGTTTGTAGTCTTCAAAATACTATCGTACCTAGTCATTCTATTTTCAATTAAAGAGAACTTCCTTTGAATGCTCATTAAAATATTATTTTTCAAATCTTCTAATCTTAAAATATATTCATGTAAGCTAATCTTTTGTAAATATCTGGATGGCCCATTTTTTTGAAGCCTTAACTTCATATTGTTAAATCTTTTTAAAATCAATGAATAACTCCTTTGAGGAGATTTTTGATTTAAGTTTAATTTATATTTAGTTAGAAAATTTTGAGTAAAGTCTTTTAAATACTTTAATGAATAATTATATGAATTCATCAATGTATCTTGATCTTGAGATAAATATTCTGCTGCAGCTGAAGGAGTTTCCATACGCAAATCACAGACAAAGTCTAATAGAGTATAATCTCTTTCATGTCCTATAGCTGAAAGAGTAGGGATTTTTAATCCATGAACATACCTAACCAGCTCTTCGTTATTATAGCACCATAGATCCTCGATACTTCCACCACCTCTTAAGATAATGATCATATCTAGATTTTCTACTTTGTTTAGTCTCCCTATTGCATTAATAATACTCTTCGGTGCTTTTTCTCCCTGCACTAAAGATGGAGAAATAAGGATATTATGAAAAAAAGTATTTCTTTTCATTAAAGTAATAAAGTCATCGAGTCCTGCAGCATTTAAAGAAGATACGACTCCTATTCTTTTAGGATTCGCTGGAATTTCTTTTTTAGTACTAGCATCAAACAAACCTTCTTTTGAAAGTTTTAGTTTAAGTTTTTCATACCTCTCTTTTAAAAGTCCTTTCTTATTTAATAGGGAGATTTCTTTTACAATCAATTGAACCGATGATCTCTTATTGTAAAGAGAAACATTTGCCTTAACTAAAACCTGTTCTCCATCTTTGATAGATTCTAAAGATTTATTTTTAAATGCATCAAATTTAAATAATGCGCAATTAATAACAGAGTCTTCATCTTTTAAAGAAAAATAATAATGACCTGCTGATGATTTCATAAAACTACTGATCTCACCAAAGAGTTTTATATTGCTAAAACTTGTTTCAACATGAAACTTTAATTCTTTATAAAGATCAGAAATAGAAATAGCATCTTTGACTTCAGACATTGATTATTTTTTACTAGATTTTAAATATTTTATTGCTGAAGAAACTTGGGCATCAGTAAGATAGTTTCTTTGAACCTGATCAATCTTTTCTAATTTTATATCAGGAGTAATTCCTTTTTGATCAATCTTTCTTTTATTAGGAGTAAGGTATTCAGATATGGTTAACTTAACGGCCATGTCTTGACCGATTGGAGTTATACTTTGCACTGTGCCTTTTCCGTAGGACTGAAGTCCCATTATTTTACCTCTTTTATGATCTTGGATGGCCCCAGCAACGATTTCAGATGCAGATGCACTTCCTTGATCAACTAGAACAACTAGAGGAGTTTTTAAATCTTTTTTTACAGTCTTCTTAACATATCTAATATCTTTTATGTTTGGATCTCTAGACTCTGTAGATACAACTACTCCTTGATTAACAAATAATGAGACAACTCCAACAGCTTCATCTAGTAGCCCTCCAGGATTTTGCCTTAAATCTAAAATAATCCCATTTAAATCAACATTCATTTTTTTTCTCATATCATCGAGAGCTTTTTTAACATATCGAGTTGAATCTTTTTGAAATTGTACCAATCGAACTACTCCATAAGAACCATCGATTAATTTTGCTTGTACTGGATCAACTTTAATTAATTCTCTTGTAATATTTAAATGTATAAGTTTTTTTTGATCATTTCTTCTTATTCCTAAGTGTAATTTTTCACCAATTTTTCCTTTCATTAATGAAACAGCTTTTTCTAGGCTTTCACCTAAAACATTTTGTCTATTAATCTCAACAATTAAATCACCAGACATCACACCTGATTTAAATGCAGGACTTCCTTCTATTGCACTGATAACAGATAAAACTCCAGCTTCTTTGTTATAAGAAACTTCTATCCCTATACCACCGAACTCACCTTCAGTATCATCTCTCATTTTTTTATATAGATCTTTATTTAGAAATGACGAATGTTTATCTAAAGATTGAAGCATTCCTGTTAATGCTCCTTCTATTAAAGATTCAAACTGAACATCTTTATAATAATTTTTTTCAATCAAGTAGATGACTTTATTAAAAAGATCCAAACTCTTTAGCTTACTTGTTCTTTTCGAAAAAGCATTTGATATGAATAAACAGATGCAGACCGTAGAAATTAATAATATTTTTTTCATATTTTTTCCGATTGAAGATCATTGAACGAATAATACTTATCGATTTTTATGTTCTTCTCATTTTTTCTCATTTCAAAATAAATTTTTTGATCGATACCTTCTAGAACCTGTCCAAGCTTTTCACCTTTTAAGACCTTAAGTCCTTTACTTAGTTCTGTATGAAAATCTCCTAGAAAAAGAGATCTTATGTCATTTTCATGCTTAATAATTAATATTCTTCCAAAGTTTGCTAGAACATCACTGTAAACAACTTCACCATTAGATATAGAGTTTATGTTTTGAGGATAATTAAACTTGAATTCTAGACCATCATCTTTCCGTTGCACATCCTTATAATTTTTCATTGGTACAGACCATTGACTAATTCGAGCTGTATCAATCACTTTTGCGGGGATACTATCTTTAGAATGAGTAAGGTATTCTTCTTCTTCTAAAACCTTTAAAGTAGAGAGTTTTTCTAAGTATTCATGATTTGACTCTATCAGTTTAATTAAGCTGCTAAGTTCTTTTTCTTTTGCTTGCTTATTATTTTTTACAGATTCAAGCCTATTTCTAAAACTTGTTAATTTATCAAATATTAATTTTCTTTGATTTTCAGCATTGTTAATTTCATCAATATTTTTTTTGATATTTTCTCTTATTCTTCTACTAATTATTTGTTGAGAGATTTCTTGATTATTTTGTAATAAAGATAGTTTAAGCAAACTAGTTGAGATATTTCTTCTTAATTTACTCAGGATAAAATCTTTCTTGGTTTCATCATTTTTAAATTGATTGATTTTACCTTTTAACTTTTCTTCAGCTCTATATATACCTTTGAGCAAGTCTTTTCCCTCTTGGGATTTTTTTAGAATTGATCTATTTTTAGACTCTAATAGAAAAATATCATTTTTAATTTCTTCAATTTTTTGAAGGCTTGAAGCATTGGCCATGAAAAAAGTGATTAAAAATAAGAAATAAAATTTCAACGATTAAACCTTAAGAATAAATCTTTGGAAAAAAACTTAAGCACAACCAAAGCCATTAAGAGGGGAACAAATAAGAGTAAGTCTGAAAAGCTCCCATTTACAGTCATTAGTAAAATTAAAACAGTTGAAAAGATAAATACTAACTGAGAAAGATAGAATAAGTTCTGAAAGTCTTTAGTATTTCTATTTATCTTTTTGAGAACCCTAATTCTTTTCTCAAACTTAAACCCAATCATGCCTAAAGACATTGTAGATAATAACAAAAGAATAAATTTTAAATAGTTTGAGATACCTTTAATGCTTGATCTCCTAAAAAATGATTCAGAACTCTTAAAACTCAATTTTTCTTTAGTTAAAGGTGAAATCATCCCTTCAACTGGTGCTAAGAGCTCCTTAAGAAATGTTAATAATAAACTCAAAGATTTCTCTGATAAGTTCTCAGACAACGTTAACTCATATACATGTAACTTATTAAGATTTCTAGACTCACCAACTTCGTAGGCCCTTTCCAGTTCTGAAACTTCCGCAATTAATTCATCAGAGTCAATTCTATTGATACTTTCTATTCCTGTAATCTGACTTAGTTTCGACTCAATAGAAAATTGAGGTGAATTGAAATATGCAATTTTTAAAACTTTTTTTTCTTTTGGAGCATAGTTTTTTTCTTTGTGCACTTCATTTTGAAAATGAGCAATAGACATTATTCCAAGTAGTGACATGAAATAAACGAAATATGAAAACTTCGAATCAAAAATAGAATTTAAAAAATTTTTAATGAAACTCATAAGATCTCTTCTCAATTAATTTCTTATTTGAAATTTCAAAATGCTTAAAATTATATTGCATAATTGTATCGGTTTTTGAGCTGGCCCAAATAATAGCAGTCTTGTTTTTTGTATTTATTAATCTCAATATATCTAAAAGCATTCTTGTACTTGCTTGATCAAGGTATATCTCTGGCTCATCTAATAATAAGCAATTAGGTTTACTCAAGATTGCTCTTATTATTGAGACTTTCATTTTAGTGCTACAAGAATTTTTTGAAACTTTTGACTCTAAGATTGAATCTATTCCAAACATTTGGGCATATTCCAATAGTGATGTTTTAAACTCGTGATAGCTCTTATAAACTTTAGGACAATAACTATACGATAAATTACTTAAAATTGATTCAGATTCAAATAATTCCAGTTCTTGAGAAATCATAGAAGTAAAAAAATTTTTATGAACTGATAAATTATTGCTTAAATATTCATTTAAATAATAAATAAAGCTAGATTTACCTGAAGAATTTTTTCCATGAATAAAAGCAAAGTCAGCTTTTAAAATTTCGAAATTATCAATTTGAAATAAAAATAAATTGTTTTTTTTAAACTCAAATCCATTCAAAGAAAAAATAATTTCTTTAGAAGAAATTGATTTATTGATATCTCTACGAGAGTCCTTTCTTGTATATTCGATCATTAGAAATATTTTACAATCTAAGAAGCAATCTAGTAAGTTAATTTATTGATTAAGAAATTAAACCTGAGTCTTTTAGACATGTATAGGCACCTTCGCTACAAAACACATGAGGCATGAAATTAACTGAAGTCTGAAGCTTAGAAACCAGGTTATTATCTAAATTTGAGAGTAAATAAACATCGCCATTTGAATAACATATTTTAACGGGATCTCTTTCGAGTAAAACATTAGAAGTAGTGGAGCTTTCAATTAATCTCTTAGTAGATTTAGCTAAATAAATATCTTTTTTGGGAAAGTCTTCAATAAGCCAATCTTCAGAAGATCCATTCTTAGCTACAAAATCAGATAGCTCCTTAAACTTATCTTTGGCCTTCTTTACTATTTTCATATTTTCAGTCTTATTATTTTGATCCAAAATTCTTTGAGAGAAAGCTTCATGCTTAATTCTGATTGGGCTCCTTGAAAACAATAAAGATTCCACCATATTTAATATTTTAGGTTCTTTTTTAAAGGCACCTTCATGATACTTTTCTTGCAGAACATTCATAAAGTATGAATCATTATAAGTAAAAAACTTTGAAGGATGGTTCTCAATTAAATCTAGTAGCTCACCATATTTATAAATCATTCCATTTTTCAATAAGAAAAATGAAATTTCTTCTGCAAGGGCATCAAACTTTGCACCTCTTCCAGACCTTACAACTTGCGAGTACCAAGCAAATCTTGAAATCAAAAAATCTTGGACACAATTAATAGCTTTTTCATGTATCGTTAGAATTTTTTTCCCAGAAACTTCTCTAACCTGGAAATGATTTAGCAAGTAAGCTCTGTCGTAATTTCCGTAATGAAGCCCTGTATAATGAGCATCCCTCAAGAGATAATCCATCCGATCACAATCGACTTCTGAGTGTAAGATTTGATTGGCTAAAATATTAGAATCTATTCCCTTAACTAAATCTGAGATCTTTTGAACATCAAGACCATACTTTTTAAGTAACCTAGTAATTCCATATTCATTATCAGTTCTTTTAATAATGAATGCCCCTAAATGCTCATGATCATCTCTTTGATCTCTTTTTTTCTGATTAGATGATTCTGAATACTTTATATAGGCATTTTCAACAGTATGAGAAAAACAAAATGTTCCAATATCATGGAGCATCGCTGCTATTCTAATACTTTGATGCTCTTTTGCTTTCTCAGAAGAAAACTTTTCTACAAATAGTTCTTCATCAGAAACACCTTCACCTATCTGATTAAGAATAGAATGAGCATTATTCATTACACCAAGAGAATGTCCAAACCTAGAATGTTCTGCTCCTGGGTAAGTGTAAAAAGAAAATCCAAGTTGTTTAATCCATTTAAGTCTTTGATAGTAAGGAGTATGAATAACTTCCCACTCTAGCGGAGTAAGTCTTATAAATCCATAAAGGACATCGTAAATGAGTCTTTTCTTCTTGTGATCTGTTTTGATACATCCTCCGTGATGTTAAAAGAAACTATGACTTTCTAGATTTTCTTTTCTTCGGCAAGTCTATATGACTTAGTATTTTTGAAATTAAAACATGAGCTTCATGTCTTAAATTATTTTCATGAATAAATCTGTAGAAACCCTTAATCTCTTCTTGATTTTTAAACGCTTTGACTGCTGGATCTACTTTGACTGCTTTCTTTTTCTTTGAACCTTTCTTTCTGGCCATAACTACCTCGTAGAGGACATATTAGTAGATTTTATTAAATTTGTACAAAGGGTTTTAGGATAGGCTCTTTACAGAGCTTTTTAAAAGAAAAACGCCGCTAAATTTGATTTAGCGGCGTATTATAGGGATTAATGGACGTTTTTATTAACTAGTCCGTAGCTGTGTAGCTTATTATAAAGAGTTTTTACTGTCACACCTAGAGACTTTGCAGCTCTTGTTTTGTTTCCAGAATGAAACTCTAAAGTCTTGCAGATATGTCTTCTTTCAATTTCAGATAATGAAATTGGCTCAAAAGCAGCTTCTCTTTGAAGTGGCTCTTCTCTAACTTCTGGCTTTGAAAAACCTGCCATTTCGATATTCTCTATAAATTTACCTTCAGATAAAGCATATGTTCTTTCCATCGCATTTCTAAGTTCAGTAACGTTTGATTCCCAAGCGTAGTTAAACAATTGTTCATTTGCATGAGTAGTTAGAAATTTTTGCTCAACTTTATTTTGATTTAAGAAATGATTTGCCAATAACTGAACATCATCTCCTCTATCTTTTAATTTAGGTAAATCAATTTGAACTGTTGCTAATCGATAGTATAAATCTTCTCTTAACTTACCTTCATTAACGTAATCAATAAGCGGTCTTTTTGAAGTGGCTAAAACTCTAATATTTAAATTAATTGAATCGATTGAACCAACTCTTTTAATTTTGCCTTGAGTGATAAAATCAAACACTTTCGCTTGTAACTTAGCACTTAATAATCCGATATCATTAAATAAGACTGTTCCATTATGAGCCATTTCGAGATAACCTTTTTGATCTAAACAACCAAAGATATCTTTCTCTAGGCTCTCATCATTAAGTGCAGCACATTCAATAATTTGAAAATTATAGTTTCTTCTCTCACTTAAAGAGTGAATTTTTCTGCCTAGAAGTCTTTTTCCAACTCCTGCCTCACCATTAATTAAAACAGGGATATCTTGCATAGCAATTCTTGAAGCGATAGAAATAGATTTTAGGAAATTTGGATCTTTACCAATCATTTCAACTTTTTCAGCTTCTTTTTTTAATGCACTAGCATCTGATTCAGACTTATATTTTTTCATTAGCTCATCATTCAAAAATTTTGCCATTAAGTATAAATTGACATTGGCTAATGGGATATGAGCTTCATTTAGAAAGTTTTTAACAACAACAGCGTGCTCCTCTGAAAACTTGTCTTCAATATCTTTTGATTGTAAGTGAATTGTAGCAATTACATTTCCAGAAACATTAATAGGGACAATTAACTCAGCTTTTACTTCAGGGTTCTTTTCAATACTTGAAAAAATAGGATCTCTTTCAACATTATTGCTATAATAAAATCTCTTTGTCTTAGCAACGTAACTAGAAGGTCCTATGCCTTTAGCTAAAATTTTAGAATCTCTTACGGCCTTAGCTCCTCTAGCAATTAATCTAGTACTTTCATCATTGTAGCAAAGATAGATCTCTACATTTTTTCCAGTTCTAGACTCAAGCTGCTTAGCTAATTCAGGAAAGAAAATATCTTCTCTGAGTTCGCTTAAGTGTAATGCCTCTAAGCCGTTTGTGTTCTTAGTGTTCGATGTTGAATTCATCATGTAAAACTCCTTAATCCCAAATTAGTTAAACGTATAAAGTTTATATGCACAGCGCAATCTAGAACAGTATAGCAGTGCGTAAAAATTTTACAAGATAAATTTTATCAAGTACTGAATTTTTTACACATAAATGTAATGATTTTAACTAGTTAGAAAACCTTGGAGAAGTGCAGTGTCCAATGTTTGCAGTTACTGGTCCTAATATTTTACCAAGTCTGGTCATTATGTATACATTTTGGTCGGCCTTCACTCTACTGATCACTCTTTTTGACGAAAATGCAATAAATTCGCCCTCAGGAGAATAAGTTGGTGATTCATTCGAGCCAAAGTTCTTAGAAAGCCTTACTAGGCCAGTCCCATTGGAGTAAATTCTATAAATATCAAAAGTCCCATCTACCCAAGATGAGAATACAATTTCTCTCCCATCAGGAGAAAATCTTGGCGTTGCATTAAACTTCCCAACATAGCTTATTCTTTTCGGAGTACCTCCAACCAATGGGTTTACAGTGTAAATATTGGCCTTTCCTGAACGTCCTGAGAGAAATGTCATAAGATTACCTAGATAATTTATTGATGGGTCTACATCTGAACTAGGGTGAGATGTGACTCTTTTTAGGGCCTTAGTGCTTCTATTGAGATAATAAATATCTGCATTTCTTCCAGGACTAATAGTCAGATAAATACCTGAACCATCTGCTGTATAAACGGCACCAATAATTAATCCCTTTCTATCTAATAACACTGAAGTAGAATTTGAATTTAAATCAAACTCATATAAAACAATATCTCTGGTTCCAGGCTTAATTAAACTATAAACAATTCTAGAATTATCATGAGAAAAAGCTGGAGATAATACTATCCCACCATGATTTGTTAGTTGTCTTAAATTTCCTCCGTCAAAATCCATGACGAATAGTTCTTTCTTGGTTGACCTCAGTCTAGAAGTTCCACTTGAGGCAAAAGTGATCTGGGCAGAAAATAGAGATTTTTTATTATAAAGGCTTCTATATATTGAATCAGCTATTTGATGAGCATGTCTTCTAATATTACCTTGAGCAGTTGGATAATTTAAAGAAGATAATTTTGATGATAACCGAGTATTAAAAATATCAATAGTTCTCTTTGAACAATTTAACTCTACAAGTTTTGTATATCCATCAGATAAAATCTTTTTTAAATTATTTGAAAAGCTCGTATTAGAAGATCTTAAATCTGCTCTTAATTTCTCTTGGTAGAAATTAAAATCTTTATCAATAATAGAATTCACATCTATATCACTTTTTGAATTACAACCGATTGCTAAAAAAATAATTTTTTCCGTAACTTCTGTAGCACCACCCACAGAAACAGTTGTTAAAGATTGCGAAAAACATAGTACTGAAATAAAAAAGAGTGATAAATATTTCATTCTTCAAATCCTTTTGAAGGGAATATTATAGCTAGATTACCACTTTTGAAGTAATCGCTCACCTCTTTTTCCGGGGCAGGAAAAGGAGAAGAT
>JAHDHG010000183.1:0-3024 GCA_020631435.1 Bacteriovoracaceae bacterium
AATTTAAAATGGGTAATCCTACTCCTCATTGCAAAAGTGCTGTCAAACACTTCTATACTAACTCCACTCAGCCAAGTGAATATATTAAAAGAATAGGAAATATTATTCTTTGAGTTATATAATGCCTCTTTTTCTCGGCAGTTTTCATAGTGAATCTAGCTCTTCTTCTATTTCTTTGCATCTGAGCCAAATTTCACAATAAATCATCTGATCTATTGGATAATTAAAGAATGAATCAAATCATCTTAGTTTTATTATTTCCAATTTATGTACTCTCGCAAAGCACGACGACTTCATCTAGCACCACAACTACTTTGATTGAGTGTGCTGAAAATCAGATCTTTATCCCAGCCGAAGGAAAATGTATTAATGAATGTCCCGACGGACAACACTATGATACTGCAACAAAAGAATGTAAGACGACTGTGTATTACCAAGGAGAACTTTCTCAGCTAACGAGTTCTACCTTTCACATGGCCCAAAGCTGCCAAGAAAAAAGACAAAGCAATAAAAACAGTTATTACACATTGAATCAGCATATAACTAATATAAAAGCTTTCGAACTAGTTTTTAAAGACATTATCAGCGAAGACAAGCTTAACCTCCAAACTAGATTAGCAGAAACAGCTACAAAGTATATTAAAAAGAGAACAGATATTTTCAAGCGGTATAATGAAAATATTAATCAATTCTCAAAAGATTTTAAAACTTTATTTAATGCAAAAGATAATTCAGACAAAGAGGTTCAATTCCTTGGTAAACAATACAAAGAATCAGATTTAGCAAAAGAAGAAATCATGCAAACATATGAGTTGCAAAAAAACTTACTTTTGCATAAGAAAAATTTCAACAATGAACTATCTGGTTTTTATAAAAAATACTACGATCAATTCGCAAATATTGAAAAAAGAATATTGCTAGGCATGAATACACAAAAGAGACATCTCATAACACTAGGCAAGACAGAGGCTAAAGATAAACATAAAATGTGCTGGATGCTATGGCCAGCAAAGTCATATCGTTGCTGGGCATACAAAACTGAGTTTAAAAATGCATTTACTTTAAACCCGTTAAAAAATCATTATTATAATGATTCTGATCCGAGTAACAAAAATGACAAATCTACATGGGAGCAAATTGCTAGTATGTACCCAAGTCTACAACAAAACAAATTCAATCTGATAGACTATCCTGTAAAGAAAAACTTTCTTCCTGGTCTTTCAAGCTTAAGTTGGTGGCATCCAGAATCTTCTCTTGCAAAACATGCTCGATCTCGTTACGAAAGAATTTTCCAAGATCATGCCGCTGCCGTCAATCCATTTGCCTCTGCGTTTAAACAAACAATATTCCACGATCGTTTTGTTTTTGCTTTCAGACGAAAAAAAACAAAAATGCATTCTGAGAATTTCTTCAAACAGCTTATTTCTAGTTACGAGAAAGGCTTTAAAGAGAATTTATCAATTTTCAAATCTAATGATGACGAATACATCGACCCTGAACTTAGCATTAAAAAGAAATGTCTTAAATCTCAGGACAATAAGGAATGCGAAAACTTCAACTCAACTAAAAAGCATGTTGTTTCGAAAGCTTTACAATTATTTTTCTTATACTCAAATCATAACGATAAAAATTTAAAAGTTGATGCAACGCCAGATACGAACTCCTTAGCTCAAGATTGGAAAATTTACAAAAGTGCACATGATTCAAAACGAGTTGCTTTTTTTAAAAAAATTTCAGAAGCATTATATCAATCATATGACACATTTAAATTGCTTGGCAGTGAAGAATGGTATCAAGACAGTATAAAATGTATTAATGGAGTTCAAGAAGATCTTGCAACCATCCAAGATTCTCCTTACCAAGGGGGAGGATTTTACTCAGGCACAGGTTCAAAGTTTAATACTAACTTAATATCTTCATCAAATTTTGATTTTTCCTCTTCTGATGATTTTTCTTCATTCTCAGATAAAAAATTTAGAAGAAGCCCAAGATCTAGTAAAAAAAGAAATGCTAGTTCTAATAGTATTGTGAAGAAATCAAATTCTTCTAGTGGATCTTTTTCAAGGAATATAAAGGCCATATATGGTAAAAAACTATCAAATAAAACACATCAATCTCACACTTCTTCTGAGAAGAGTCATTCAACAAATAAAGATACATCACAAGCTTTAAATACATCTAACAAGCAAAATCGCACTACAAGATCTGGGCGCTCTCACTCAAGCTCTGGATCTTCATATGGCTCCAAGAGTAGAAATTCATCTTGGCTAGATGATTTAGAAAGTAAATCAAGACAAAGAAACAAAGGAGGAGTTGCGTTAGCAAAAAATGCAAGTAAAAGAACTCCTTCTAGTTTGAGATCAAAAGGTATTAAGTCAAGAAGTTCGAGCTTATTTAAAAAGATCACTGATACTTATGTAGAGAGTGCATATCCTACTTTATTTGCAGAGTAACAAAGTTTACTCTGCACAATAAGTGATAATTTCATCTTTAATTTTTTCTTCAATCATTATTGAATAGATTGCTTCACTGTCTGCAAGGATCATTGTTTTTATGTATCCCTTATCAGTCTTTGAAAGTACTTTCTTAAGAACAACCTCAGAGTCAGTCTGAATACTCTTGATAGATGTATTTACAACTTCTGGATCAATAAATTGATTATCTAAGTTGTAATTGCTTTGATTAAGATTCGATTTTACTCCTAAAATTTCCAATGTATAGATATGAGGATTTTCAATACTTAACTTAGAAAGAACGATTGATCGATCATTTATAATATCTTCCGAATTATTACTTTTCTTAATAATAGTTAAAGGCTTTGTCGTTAAAGAGATAATAGGATCGTCTAATTGCCCAGGTACTAAATCAATGCTTTGAGAAAGAACACAATTAGTCACTGCTAACGGTAATTTCTGAATATATCTTTCTTCGTCTGTTACATCTACTACTTCATTTGAATGATCTTTCTTATCTTTCTTATCTTTCTTATCTTTCTTATCTTTCTTATCTTTCTTATCTTTCTTA
>JAHDHG010000183.1:3124-3640 GCA_020631435.1 Bacteriovoracaceae bacterium
TCTGTTACAACCTTGTTTTCACTCTCAATTACTGTGCTATCTGTTGATGCTTTCTGCATAGGCTTGCATTCACCATGATTTCTGTAATATCCTTTAGGGCAAGGCTCCCACTTGTCTCTCTTAGTCTCTGCTTTAACTACTTCTGGAGATTTTTTTACAACTGGAACATCTCTAGTTTTTGTTGGAAGTGGCTTAGCAGGTAAAGTCTCTGCCTTCTTATTTTCTTCTTCAGATCTAGGGTTAGTCGTTGTTGTATTCCCTTGTTTAGGTTTACATTCACCATGATTTCTGTAATATCCTTCAGGACAAGGCTCCCACTTACCTCTTTTAGTCTCTGCTTTAACTACTTCTGAAGATTTCTTTACAACTGGAACATCTCTAGTTTTTGTTGGGAGTGGCTTAGCAGGTAAAGTCTCTACCTTCTTATTTTCTTCTTCAGATCTAGGGTTAGTTGTTGTTGTATTCCCTTGTTTAGGTTTACATTCACCATGATTTCTATAATATCCTTCAGGACAA
>JAHDHG010000184.1 GCA_020631435.1 Bacteriovoracaceae bacterium
GTAAATACTCTATGGTTTGTGAACAGTGTATGTCAGATCTAGGAAATGAGAAAATTAAAAAAGCGAGTTAAGCAACTTTTTTTAGATTTGTTTCAGAATTCTTTTTTGAATTTTCTTGAGCAATCTGTTCATTCATATTCTTCATCTTATTTATCAACTTCTTAATAACAAATCTCGCATTCGCCCCAAACTGATCAATATGTTCTTGGTTAATGACTTTAAGTTCTACATCCTCGAGTGCCATGACAGAAGCGGTTCTTTCAAGTTGATCGAAGAATGCAAATTCACCAATAAAGTTTCCTGATTCAACAGTAGTGACAGGTACATTTCTATCTTGAGAATCTTTGCAAAGTACAGCTACTTTTCCCTTTTCGATATAAAACATCTCTGTGCTAATATCGCCTTGCTTAAATAGAAATTCACCACACTTAATTTTTTTATTTTTCATGTAGTTTTATCGGTAATTGATAGAAAAACTTTAGTATCTTGGAGTTTATTAATTATATGTAAGATTCGATGCTCTCTTTTATGTTATCTAAAGAGCTTTTAGGAATAAAACTATCGAGTATGAATTGTCCCTCAAAATCTTTTTTATCCATTCCAGAGATTAGGAATATAACAAAATTAGTATTTATTTTTAGATGATTAGCAACTTGATATCCATCCATTGAATGTTGAATAGTAGAATCAATAATTAATATAGTTTTATCTTGTTCAAGATTTTCAATGAAACCAAGAAATTGATTAATATCATTGAAATAGTTGAGATTTAATTGATATTCATTTAATTGCTTTTGATATAGCGAATGCAGATAGATTTCATCTTCTAAAAATACAATGTTGGTTATTTCATTTTTAGTTTTAATGGTCATGCATTTAACTTTTGAAATATTTGCTTAGGTAAAATTCTTATTTTTTTATTAATGCAATCTTTTATGATCTTAGTCTCATTATATTTACTAGTGAGAAGAATGCTTTTTTCATTAATATTGTTATGCTGGATATAATGAATCCCATTAAACTGATTTTTTAAGTCATAATCAATTAAGTAAAAACAATCCTTTACTTCAGGCATATCATCGATGGCATTAGGTTTATAAGAGATAGGTTTTTTGAATTTCTTTTTTGAGGCTTCTATAAAAGATTCATCATCATCTATTAGACAAATGGTACCGTTTAACCAAGATGGTTCTTGATACCATGAGTCTACGTTGACAGTGGGGATAGTAAGGCTGATAGTTGAACCTTGATTCTTTTTAGAGTTTATATTCAAAGACCCATTGAAGTTTTCAAATACATGTTTACTATAACTTAGGCCAAGGCCATTACCATCCTTTTTTGTACTAAAGCCTCCATTTAAGGCCTTAGTTATTTCAGATGGAGTCATTCCTTTTCCCTTATCTATAATGTTAATTTTAATGAATTTATTTTTTTGATGAATGGAAATTTTTACTTTCTCTTTTTTTAAACTAGATTCTAAGGCATTATTAATCAAGTTGAAAAAAGCTCTGTAAGTATTACTTTCTTCTCCGAATACAAAGAAGTCTCGATAATTATTAGAATTTGTATATTCAATAATATGAGAGCTGCTATGATTAATGACCTCTATGATCTCTTCAAGCTGAAGTTTTATATTAAATATTTTCTTAGTTTTCTCTTCAGATAGTAATGAATTAGCGATCTCTTCAATTCTATCAATAGCTTTGTTTATAATAATTTTATCAGTCTTATCAGGGATCGTAGTGTTTTGATTTATTGTTTTCAGCGCTAGTAGGGGAGATCTAATATCATGAGCAGTCTGTTTAGAGAGGTTGATTCTTACTTTTTCTTTTTCATACTTAGTGATAGTTTCTTCATTGTGAGATATTCTTTTTGCAAGAGTGAGTAAAGAATTTTCAATATTTCTGAATTCAGTTATTTTTGAAGTTATATCTAAATTTTTTAAATCCTTTATATTATTTAATCTTCTAAGCTTAACAAGCAATTCATCAACAGGACTTGTTATCTTGAGAGAGACATAGGTTATTTCACGAAGAATAAATAATCTTAAGAGTAATATGATAATACCTGCTAAGAGGCATAATGATAAAATATTTCTTAGTGGAATAGTTTCATTAATCAAGAGAGTACCTAGATGAGAATCATTAGATTCTAGGTTGACAGTTTTATTTATAACGAAAGTGTAGTTTTTTAGATCTTTTTTAGAATCGTAGAGTAATTGATCATCTGTTCTTAGAAGAAACGAATTTTCAGGAAATATATATTCTAGATTTTTTAATGTTCTATTTATTTGGAAACTATCGCCAACTTGTACCCAATAAGTTAAATTGTTTTTTAGAGAATTTATCTTTTTGTTTACACTTAAATGTGCTGAATACCAACTCATACCTATGATAAGTAGACAAAAACACAAGATGAGTATCAATGATACTTTCAATGTTCTTTTATAGATTAATGTTTCATAATGATTTTTAAACGTTTTCATATCTCATTGAAGAAAAAATATACAATGCTCTAGATTCGTTCATCATATTTTGACCAAGTTGTGTGAATTCAAGTTTTTCTAAGTGTTTAATTGAATCTTTTAGATCTTTAATTAATCCGTGAAATCGAACTTTCAAATACTCAGGTGTTGCAAGTTCTAATAACTTTTCATAGCTAGTTGCTATTAACTCAGTCATATACATTGTTGCAACCATCGCATGGAAACTTAAAATAGCAGGTCTATTCGTTTTTCTGACTACTGAGAAAATAGATTCATCATGGGGACTTTTAATAATCTTATCTTGTTTTTGATAATTGATTAAAGCCTGATGGCCCATCTCATGAACCAAGTTAAGTAAGAGTTCAATTTGTAGGTTATGTTTTTTCTTTGGTAAGCTTAAAAATACTCCTTTTCTGTAATAATGCGTGCTAAGTCCTGTTCCGTTTTCTCTCAAAGTTTCTGGGTTGGAAGAAGTTCTTGGTATTATTTCTGAGATTAATGTGATCAATCTTTTTGACCAGGAGTTGTTTAGGGTGGATAGTTCTCTTATAACTTTTTCAGTTTCAAAGTTGAATTGATCAATCTTAGATGGGTCGTCTTCAATTTTAATATCTTCATTTTTTCTTGGATAAATTTTATAAATTAAATTCTTCTTATCTTTTGATTTAAGGTTTTTTTTTCTTTTTTCTAATTCGAGATTTGTCAAAAGGAGATTCTTTTCCTTGCTCTTATTATTCGTAGGCAAAGACCTCTCAGCAAGTAGATGTTTGTTAGGATTTTGATTGAAAGAATTATAATCAAAATCATCGTTTTTTTTAGTAGTTGCTCCTAGATTAATTGCACCACTACTTCCAGTTAGAAATTGTCCTTTCCAGTTATTCATGAGACTTAATCTCCTCGAAGTTTAAAGTTAATGGATTGTTTTGACTGCCCATGCTAGAAATGTGTTTTGGGTTGTAATAATAGATCATTTTTTCTTCTGCTAGGGGTATTAAGATTGAATTATTAGAAGTGAACTCACTCAGTTCCTTTACATGATTTAATCTTTCATCAAAGCTATTTGACTCAAGGGCTTTATTATATAAGTTAGTATATTCTTTTGAAAAATCATTCATAGCTTTATAGTTTTTTCTATGACCATCTGACTTATA
>JAHDHG010000024.1 GCA_020631435.1 Bacteriovoracaceae bacterium
AATTTAAGTTCTGAACAAGAAATGGTCTTAAATCATAAAGGTGGCTTGGTTCTATCTGCCGGTGCAGGTTCTGGGAAAACTTTTATTATAGTCGAAAGTTTAGCTCAGTATTTCTTAGACTTTATATCAATTACAAGTAATCAAGAGAAGAAAAAAGTTCAAGATTTTTTTAGATCAATCGTTGTAATTACTTTTACAAATAAAGCATCAGATGAGCTAATTGAAAGAGTCGAACAGAAATTTTTAGCACTTGAGAATAAATTTATTGAAGATTCTTATAAATTCATGTTTGTGGGAACAATTCATTCATTATGCTTTAAGATCTTAAAAGACTATGGCTTTGTTAGGTCAGATCAAAAATTTAGTAACTCTATTAATATAGATTATAAAATTAAAAAATTGACTCAAGCTGCTCTTGCTAAATTGCAAAGTAAGAAAGAGATAATTTACTTGAATGAAACACGACTGATCGATAGTTTTAAAAAGATATTTAATGATTCTTCTTTGAGAATGAATTTTTTAGATAAAAAAACTGGAGTAAAAGAAGAATACGTAGAAGATTTCTTTAATTGTTTTAAGCGTCCTGAAATAGATCTCATAATAAATCCTAAGAAGAAATGGGAAGATTATCTGAATTTGTATATAGTTGCGATGACGGAGAATAATCTACTTACTAAATTTAGTCTGCTTGATTCTCTATTTGAAAAAAGACTCGCTTCGCCTAGATCAAATGAAGACGTTGATGACTCTACTCGAGAAGCTTTCGTGCAAATAAAGTCATTTAAGGCCGAATTTAAAAAATTTCGAGAGATATGTGAAAACAATGAGTTGCATCGTGAACAAAATGAATTAATCAAATCATCAGTAAAGGAAATATTTGAAGCGATATCAAATAATTACTACAAAGATAGCTCTTTATCATTTTCCGACATTGAATTTTTAATGCTTAAATATCAAGATCAAATCAAAATAAAATTCAAAAAAATTATTGTTGATGAGTTTCAGGATACTTCCTTGATTCAAAATGAAATCATTGAAAACCTTTCAGAGAATGAGAATGCTCTTTTTTTAGTTGGAGATAAGAAACAGGCCATTTATTCTTTTAGGGGAGGAGATATTTCAAACTTTGAAAGTTATGAAGAAAAGCTACCTGTTTTAGAGCTTACTAAAAACTTTAGGTCAGGGAATAAGATTATTGAAAGTAATAACTTGATTTTTAATAGTCTTTTAGATTTCTCAAATGTCTCCCAGAGTGCCAATAAAGCTGGCGGAGAGGTTAATTTCTTTAGATCCATAATTGATGAGAGTAGTTCAAATATAGAAGCTGTAAGAAAAAATGAAGTTAGCTTTTTGATCACTCTGATCGAAGATGCAATGAAAAATGATAATTTTGATTCATATGCCGTTTTATATCCACAATTAACTTCTGCAAATTATTTAATAGGAAAACTTTTAGAGAAGAACGTGAGTTTTGAGGCTGAGTTAAAAATAGAAATTAAGAATGAACCAATTCTTGAGATTTTTTTAAAGCTAATTGAAGTCATTATTTCAGATTTTCAGATTGATGTTTTAGAAAAATCACAGTTTGTGATTAATGGAATATTCTATTATTTAAATGTTGATTTAGCACTTTCAGAAGCGAGAATTAGGGAGTTTTATGATAATTCAAAATTACATGGCATTTATAATTCTTTCTTGATGTTTTTATCTAGCTTTGGTGTGATTACTTCAAATTATTCTCTTAATTTGAAAATTATTTCAGATTCTCTGAGTACATTTGAAGATAATATTTTTTCTACTTATTCATACCTAAAAAAAGTAGACTCACAGAAGTTGAAACTGAATATAGTTAATGGGGATAATCTTAAGAAAGTTAGTATAATGTCTGTTCACTCTTCTAAAGGTTTGGAGTTTGATTGGGTTTATGTTGCAGATTTAAAAGGAAGTGCGAATTCTCCTAATGACTCTTTATTTTATCTTAATAACATCCATGAGTTTCAATATATCAACTCTGATAATTCAAGAGTGACCTCTCCTGCTTATTATCTAAGGAAATTAAAAGAGAAAGCAAAGTCTGTTGGTGAAGATAAAAGATTGTTTTATGTTGCTTTGACAAGGGCAAAAAAATCTCTGAATTCTTTAGTTTTTGATGGGGGCAAACTAGAGAAATTAAAAACTTGGTCTGATTTCTTGCTACAAACAAATATTAACTTGGAAAACATTGAGAATGTTGTTGTTAATGATTTTGAAAAGATTTCTCAGGAATATATTCAGTATGACCTTGGTTATAGAACACAACGCGTTTCGAAGGAACATTTAATTTTTAGTGATGTGAGTGTGACGGGTTTAACTAAAATTTCTTTTTGCCCATATTCTTTTTATCTTTCTGAAATTTTAAAACTTAGAGAAAAAGATCTAGGTATTCTTAATTTGATGCCAACTTCTGATAGTAAGACTGGAGGTCTTAAAAGAGGGATACAAATCCATCTTGAAATAGAGAAAATGTTTCGTAAGAAAATCTCAATAGATGATTCTAAATTTCAAGAGGAATTGAGCTATGTTAAGAATTCTTTGAAAGAAATAAACATAGAAAATTCTTTTCCAGAGCTGGAGATAAAGTTCAGTTATATGAACTTTATGATTAGTGGCGTGATCGATTTATGTGTCTTAAATCATGAGGACAAATTAGTTCATGTGATAGATTTTAAAACAGGAGAGAAAAAAGAATTTCAAGAGCAATACAGAAAACAAGTAATTCTTTACTTATATGGTCTGAATCAAATTCATCAGTTATCAAGTTATACTTTTCATTATAAAATTCTCAATGTTGATTCAAAAGAAATTATCAGTAATAAAGTATCGATAGAAACGATTAACAATGAGGTTAAAGAAATTTTCTTAACAGCTAAATCACTTTACAAGAAAAATCTAGAGAACTGCTCGGTGTGTAGTTTTAAATTAATTTGCCATCCAGAGTAATTGACTTAAATACTTATTTGCATCATTGATAGCGCTACGAGTTATGTTAAAATTTAACTAGTAACTTATTGAATTTAAAAGAAAGTAGTGTGTATGAAAAAAATAATATTTCTTAGTTTTATAATTTTCTCTCAGCTGATTTCAGCAGCTGATGATTCACTTTATAAATTTGAGTGGATGGATGATGATAAAGAAATTTACGTTCTTCAAAATAGAAGGTTTAGAAAAGTTGGAAGGTTTAATCTTTCATTGCTAGGGACTTTAAACTTATCAGATAAGTTTGTCCGAACTATGGGAGGAACATTAAAAGGTGCTTACTTTTTTAAAGAAGATTGGGGAATAGAGTTAGGTTTTGGAATTGGTTCACCCTCCTATAATGATACCTTTGATAGAGTTGCTGAGCAGGCGGCTGTTCCTTTTTATAATGCAATTACGAGACATATGAGTGCTAGTGTAGTTTGGTCACCTTGGTATGGAAAGTTTAATACTTTTAATGTGATTTATTATTTAGATTGGTACGTATCTTTAGGAGTTGCTTCAGTTACTACTGAAGATGATAGAAATGCATTCACTGTTACAAATTCTTCTCAAGTTAGAAATAAAAATTTTGCTGTATCGGAAGAATCATCTGTTGGTGCGACATGGTCAACAGGTTTTTTATGGTATCTAAGCAAATCCTTTGGGCTGCGACTTGAATTTACAGGTTTTCATTATAATGGATCATTTTTTCGTGAGCCAACAGGTACTTCTGCTCCTGAGGAGTTTGATGTTACTTTTCATAACTATAATCTGAGTGCAGGAATAAACGTTTTATTTTAGGAATAAAAATGAAAAAAATCTCAATATTTATTTTATTTTTTTCCAGTCTAAGTTTTTCTAATTCTAAGCTAGAAAAAAACATTAAGTATGCTTATTCAAAAGGTCTTAGATATTCACTCGTACCTCTATTGAAAGAGTACTTATATTTGTCCAAAGGTAAATTATCTTCGATTGATCCTTACCTTGAGAAAATTATTTTAACAGTTGGTGCGAAAAACTTTGAAGGTCTTGATAGCCAGTTATTAAAACAGGGGAGATCGTACTCATCACGGTATTTAGCTGCAAAAAAATTATTTGCTGAAGGAAATTATCAAGAAGCAAGAACATTGTTTAAGAATATCCCATCAAGTCATGTTTTTTATTCTTTTTCTCAAAACTTTTTAGCGGTTTTGAGTTATTTAAATAAAGATTATTCGAATGCTCTTTCTTTATATGAATCTTGTGTGAAGAGTGCAAAATCAAAATTATCGGATGAATTAGACTCTAGGGTATATAAGCAGATTAAAGTAAATAGAGATATTTGTATTGCTGGAATTGCGAGGACTTATTATGCTCAAAGAAATTTTAAAAAAGCAGATTATCATTACCTAGATTTAGATAAAAGATCAATTGCTTGGCCTCCTACTTTATTAGAAGAGGCTTGGTCTTCATATTATGGTGAAAATTACAATAGAACATTAGGTAAACTTGTGACTTATAAAGCTCCTCAGCTTCAATTTGTAACTAATCCTGAAATTTATGTTTTAAGAGCAACTACTTATTTAAGGATGTGTTTATACGGCGATGTTAATAAAGTTGTTGAAGATTTTTATTCTCGATTTGAAAAAGCAGCAAAGAGATCTGAATCAATGGCAAAGCAATTTAAGAACAAACCAGATTACTATTATCAACTTGTAAGAGATTATAAGTCTGAATCTGATAGAGAATTCTATTTTGTTTTAAAAGGAATTTATAAAAGTCCTAATGTTAAATCATTTTTTGATAATGTAAAATTTGCAGAGTTAGAAAGAAAGAAACTTTCAAGAGTATCCAATTCCTCTCTAAAAGGCCTTTTAAATAGAAACATTGATGAGTTTATTAAAGTTCAGAAGAAAGTTATTGGTATTGTTGCCGAAACAAAAATTGAAAAATACGGTATAGATCTTAGAAAGTCTTTTCAGACGATGAGTTATATAAAACTTGAAGTACTTGGAAGGAAAAAAGATGCTCTTTATGAAGGTAAAGAATACACAGGTAAACGAGGCGAGATTAAATACCTCAAGAGAAATGATAGGCAGTATTTTTGGACTTTTAATAAAGAGTTTTGGAGTGATGAGTTAGGAGATTATGTCTTTGCTCTTCCTGTGGAGTGTCCAGATGAAAAATAAATTCATATTGATACTTTTTTTATTTTCTTTGTTTTCATTTTCTCAGAACAGAAGACAGAGAATACTTTCCATCATTGACCAAGAGATTGATGAGGTCTCTAGATTATCAAGACAATATCAAGGGCAGAATCCCAACATATTATTTAGAAGATCTGAGCTTTACCTTGAAAAAGGTCGATTAATAAAAGAAATTGAAAATGATAAGTACTTATCGCTATCGCCTCAGCAAAGAAAAAGTGTCTCAAAGTCTTCGTATTTTAATGATTCAACTAATCTATTTTTAAAAGCTAAGTCTGAAGCTTTAGAGCTTTTAAGAAAATTTCCTAAATACGAAAAAGCAGCAGATGTTTATTATATCTTAGGTTTTAATGAAAAAGAGTTTGGTCAAGGAGGCAAGGCACTTGATTATCTTGTGAAGGCAGAATCGATGGCCCTAAACAAGAGTAAATCACAAGTTAGAATTCAAAATGCTTTAGCCGAAATTTATTACAATAAGAAAGATTATCCTAAAGCGATTCAATATTATGAAAAAAATATTAATAATACAGCTGATAGATGGTGGACAAAAGATGCTTACAATTTAGCTTGGTCATACTTTAGAATGAGAAAATTTGATCCTGCTATTGATTTGATGAAAAAGGTTGAGGTTTTCTCGAAGAAAGGGAAATACGTCGATATGACTTCTAGTATTAATAAGGACATAGGTCTTTTTTATGCTGAATCAGGAAGAATGGAAGAAGGGGTTGTTCATTATAAAAAGTATAATAAAGATTTTACACTTGAATTAATTCAAATAGCTTCTTTTTTAAAAGAATCGGGAAAGTTTGCTCAAGCAATGACAACTTTAAATGAGGCATTAAGAATTACAAAAGATACAAAAAATAAAGCGAAGATATATTTAGCAAGAATGGATCTTTTTGATAAGTATGAAAAAATTAATTATCACTTAAAAGATTCTATTTCTTTATATAAATTAACAAAGAATTATAAACTTTCTAAAGATCAGCACGATAATTTTAAATTTCAAGTAAAAAAACAAATTGGGAAATTACAAAAGAAAATTGGAAATAAGACTTATCAAAGCTCAAAAGTAGTCGTTAATGAGAAGGTAAACCAAGTTGTGAAGTACCTTACATTATTAAAAGGTTTAGAGCCTCAAACTAAGAATGATAACCATTTCTATATGGCGGAAACATATTATCAAGCGGGATCTTTTGATAAGGCCATTGAAAATTACATAAAAGGTTACTCAATCGCAAAAAAGTCTAGAAATAAAAAAACAATGGATCGATCAATAGATGGAATGCTTCAAGCAATAGCACAGCCAAAGTCGAAGTTCCCTAATAGAGAGAAGTATTATCACAAGGTTTATACTCTTTATCTAAGCCATGATTCTAGATCGGCAAAAGCTAAAGAGATTTATAAGAAATTATATAAGCTCCAGTATGATAAAAAGAATATTACTGAGATGAAGAAAATCTTGGAAACGTTTAATAAAAATTTCCCAAATGCTAGAACAGATTCTGATAAGATGGTGAACTCACTTGTTGAAATTTATTCTAAACAGAAAAGAGATGGTGATTTGGCCATGCTTATGAAAGATATTAATAGCGGGAAATACTTAATGAGTGCTTCTGGGAAGCAAGGATTAGCAGATGTGTCTCAGAAAATAGAAGTAAAAAAAGCAGAGACATTACTTGCAAAGAAAGATTTTAAAAATGCAAAGCAAGCTTATTTGAAGATTTTTTCTTCTCCTGGAGATAAAGTTGCGAAAGCAAATGCAGCTTATAATTTAATGGTATTAAATTATAAAGATCAGAAGTTACAAGAAACTTATACTTGGGGAACCCAGGCCTTAAGTTTAATGAAGGATAAAGAATTTTTTAAATACAGAAATACTTTTTTGAGTGTGGGCAAGTATTTATTTGAGAGATTACAGTTTAAATCTTCCGCTGATATCTCCCATAGATCTTTTGCCAAACTTTGTAAGTCTCAAGATAGAACCAAAAAAGATTTTTTTAATAATGCAGTCACAATGTATAAGGCCTCTGGAAATATTAATAAAATTAAAAGCCTGAGAAACGCTGCGAGAACTTGTAATATAGACAGGAAATCCATTACCAATTTAGATAAAGAGTTATTGGACTCATATCTTTCTTCAAATAATATTCCTGAGCTAGAGAGAAGTTTTAGAAATCTTGAATCTAATAGAGAGTTAAGTGCAGTGTTAATTTATCCAGCTTTTAAAACTTATCTATATTATCAAAACCAAAGAAATTCTTCTAAACAAAGAATCTGGCAATCAAAAATCGAGCAATTATACAGAGATGCGAAATCAAGAAGATTGAAAATTCCTACAGAAGGACTTGATGCTGTATCGATGTTTGACGTTGCCAGACTGCGAGACGAACTGAACCAAGTTAAAAAGATAAGATTAACTTTTCCTGAAGATAGATTTAGTTCTTTACTCGATCAAAAAATTCAAAAGCTTGATAAGCTTCAGCAAAATGTTGCAGGTGTGCAAAAAATGGGTGCAAATTACGGAGTTGCTCATTCTTATCCGGTTTTAATAGAAGGGTATCAATCATTAATTGATGAGATCGAAAGATTTCAGCCTCCTGGGAAGTCGCCAGAATATGTCAAAAGTTTTAAAGAAACTATGGGACAAGTAACGACTCAATTAAGACAAAAAGTACGTAATTTTAAACAGTTATCCAGTAAAGCAATTAAAGATAATGAAATACTTTCAACGTATAAAGGTAAAAATTCAAGTTCAGTATATAATGTATTTGAAGACATGAAATTTTATGATGCAGAAAGGTCAGGTCGGTAAATGAAACTTAGATTTATTTTTTTCGTTTATTTTTTAATTTCTTGTGGTTCACTAGATGAGAGTAGGTCTAGAAATGATGATTTTAATGAAAATGTTGAAGCCTCTAAGGATATAGCAGATATACCAAAGAAGAGATTACCACCAACTTCCATGAAATATAGTTCTCAGTTCGATTCAATTCAATTGAAAAATATTTCTGGTTTTCAAAAAGAAACTCTTGATGGAACTTCTCTAGGTGTAAACCTTCAGACAAACGATGAGATTTTACAAATTACTTCTAAGTGTAGATCTGGAAGCTTTGCTACTGGTCAAGGAATTGCAGCTAAACTTCATAATAAATACAAAGCGTGGCCAACATATTGGAATGCTGTTGGTCTTTGTTATCATCTTCAAAAAAATTATTACAATGCAAAATTATTTTTTAATAAAGCCAACTCGATTAAAGTTAAATATGCTCCATCAATAAATAACCTAGGATTGGTCGCAATTGCTGAGCAAAAATGGTACGAGGGACTTAACTACTTCAAAGAAGCCAAAAGAATTAATCCTAACTCTCAGGTTGCTAATTATAATCTTGGTAGATTATACCTTGCGTTTGGATTGGGTGAAAAGGCCATACCGTATTTTGAAGCGATTAGAGATAAGAATTTTTATAATTCAAAAGTACTTAGAAAGGTGGCTATTGCCTATTCAATGTCTGGAAAACATTCAAAAGCATTATCAATGTTTAATAAAATCAATAATCCAGATGAAACGACTAGATTGTTTAAAGCATATTCATTAGCAACATTAAAAAAGAAAACTGAAGCTAATCAAATACTTCAGGCTACTCCTATCGGAAATTCAAATCCCAATTATTCATTATACTTAGATATAAAAAGGATGCTCTAATGAAAGTTATTTCTTCATTAATTTTATTCTTATCATTAACTTCTATTGCTCAAGAAACTAAGTATAAGTACAAAAAGTTTGAGCGATTTGATTTTAACAAAATGTCAGTTACTGGTGACAGTAGTTCGCCGGGTGACATCTCAATTAACCCAAGATTTAGAGTCAGGTTTAAGAACAAATTGCCGGAAAAAAAGTCTTTTAACACAGAAGTCCTAGATTCGCTTGATATGATTCAATAAAGGGGAACTTTTCACATGGAAGTGGAACAAAACTTATACCAGGTCCGTGGCCTGTCTAAAAGAATTAAGATTCAAAGTAAGCCATTAAATCATGGTCGTTATTTGCTAGGTTCTATTGATACATGTGATGTTCAGATACTTCATGATTCAATTCAACCAGTTCATGCAGTATTAGAAGTTTTTGACAACAATACAACTATTTATAGTTTGGATACTGAAAACCCTGTTTTAGTAAATGGAGAAGAGAAAACTGTCTCAGAGTTAAGAGTTGGAGACACTTTAAAGCTGGGTCAGGTTGTTGTAGATTTTGATTTTTTTGAAGGAAAAGGAATCCCAACTATTCCATCTCAAAAAATAAAAAATTCTGAGATTCAAAAATTTAAGTCTCACTCAGTTGACATCAAAGATGAGAAAGATGAAGTTGTTGAAGCTCCATATTTAATTTATCCATTTGATAAAGATTATAATTTTTCTGAAAGTGAATATATATTTGAAGAGAATAAAGATATTTATCCTATATTTAAATACGATTTTTCCAAGACGGTTGCAGAAGTAATTATCATTCACAAAAGAAGAATTTTTTCTGTTGATTACATTGGAAAAAAAGATGGGATTTATAAGCTGATTGGTCAGAAATTCAGTAATACCAAAACTATAGAGTATCCTTACTTAAGAAAAAAAGAATCGGTTGATTTTGTTGAGGTTAAAAGCAATTCCTTTTTCGTCAATAAGCTAGAAGGATATACAGTTAAGTTATTTTCTGATGATAAGGCCAAGTTAGATGGAACTAGTTTTTCATTAGCACCGAATGATATCTTATCTTTTGTTAAAGGTGATATTTCAATTGTTGTAAGAAATGTTGATGCGCCTCCATATGTTAAACCCGCACCGGCATTTTCAAGAGATAAAACTCTCTTATGGATGTGCTTGATTGGTGTGTTGCTAATCTCGATTCCTCTCGGTTTTCTTTATACTATGAATATAGATAAAGAAAAAATTGATAAAGAGAAAGCTCCAGAGCGAATTGCAAAAATTCTTTACAAAAAGAAAAGATTTGCAAGGATTAAACCAAAGCCAATTCCTACAACTGCTCCGCCTAAGACTTCGCCTCCGACGACGAAACCTAAGCCGAAGCCAAAACCGAAACCAAAGCCGAAACCGAAAAAGCCAACCTTGGCAAAAAAAGCACCAGGGCCAAAATTGCCAACGCCTATGAAACCTAAAAAAGTTCAAAAAGGTGTATTGCCTAAAAAGGTTACAAAATCCAAAAACCCAGCTCCGCCAAATAAGAAACCAGGAAAAGCAACGACTAGGCCTAGTAATAAAAAAGCTACAAGCAAAGCTGGAGCAGTTAAAGTTGGAAAGAATGTGCAAAAAGTCACGAAGACAGTGTCACCAACTCCTACGTCAAAAGGTACAGTTGATGTTTTTGAATCAACTAAGTTTAAGTCCTCACTTAGTAAACTTTTAGCTAAAGGTGGACAATTTAAGGGAGTTAAAACTCAAGGGGCAAGTGGTGGAGGAAAAGGAAGTCCTGGATTAACTGGTACTATTGGAGTTACTGGAGGTGGTGGTGTTGCTACTGCGAACGTTTCAGGAAAACTTGGAAGTCCAACTGGCTCTAGAGATGGAGTTCAGGGAATCTCCAGTGGTGCAGAAGGATTAACAGACGGAACAAAAACTTTTTATCAAGCAGGTATTCCTTCAGATACAACTGTTCTGGGATCTATGGATCCAGACTTAATTAGAAAAATTTTACGAGATCATATTCCACAATTTAGGTATTGTTATCAAAAAGAACTTGATAAGCGTACGCAACAGATTGAGGGACTTGTTCAGATGGTATTTACTATTGGAGCATCGGGTAGTGTATCAAAGGCAGCTGTTCAAAGTTCTAAAGTTCCAGCACCAGTAAAATCTTGTGTGAGAAATGTCTTGCTTGGAATTCAATTTCCTAAACCTCTTGGTGGGGGAAGAGTTGAAGTTAAGCAACCTATAGATTTTCATAAGCAAAATAGATAATGCGACTTTTAATATTTGTATTGTTTTTATCGTGCAGTCTTTTTGAGAATTACACAGTAAATAATTATAGAAAAAAAGAGAAAAGAATAGTTTCTACTAAAATAGTAAACTCTTCTAATAAACAATCAATTATAGATGAAATGAATTTTCAAGTGAAAAGTGATATCGAAAAAATTGATACATGTGTAGGGGCAAGGACCATAGATAAAAAAATTTTTCTAGATTTAAATTTAAACTCTCAAGGTGTAGTTTCTAAATTACATGTTGAGGGTATATTGAAACCACAGAAAATAAGCTGCATTAAAGAATTAGTATCTAAATATACTTTTTCTTCTTTGGATATTTCTGAAAATCTACACATACATCAAGAGCTTCTTTTTAAATCAAATTGGAATTAATTTATCAGGTTTAGGAAAAAAATTTCTAGGTAAAAAAAACCCTTAAAGCATTTTAAAGATCATAACCCCTTAAAATAAAAGAAAAAGATAATTTTTTAAGGAGATAATCATGGAAGAGAATGCAGTACAACAAGCACCTGGAGCAGTTGATCCAAATGCAATTGATCCAACACTTATAGATCCAATGGCGGATGCTACATTCTTAGAGTTAGCAGCAGATTTTTTTCAAGCAGGTGGGGCTTTCATGTGGATCATCGCTATTGCTTGGGTGATTGGTATCGTTATCGCTCTAGAGAGATTTTTAAGTTTGAAAAAATTAGATGTAGATGGATCTTCATTTATGAATGAGCTACAAAGATATGTTTTAGCAAATGATATTCAGGGAGCAATCAGAGTTTGTGCTGGTTCAGTAGCTGCTTTGCCTAAAGTACTTCATAGCGGTCTTAAGAGAACGACTCAGTCGATGGATCAAGTTCAAAATGCATTAGATGCTACTGCCTTAGAAGTCATACCGAAAGTTGAAAGAAGGCTTCCATATATTGCAATGATTGCAAATATCGCAACTTTACTTGGTCTTCTCGGTACTATTTTTGGTCTAATTGGATCGTTTAAATCATTAGCATCTGTTGAAGCTTCAGAAAAAGCGGAATTGTTATCAAAAGGTATTTCAGAGGCGATGAATACAACGGCAGCGGGACTTATTGCTGCAATTTCATTGATGGTAATTCACTCAATACTTTCATCTAAATCCGAAAGAATTGTAAGTTCAATTGATGAATTTTCGGTGAAACTTTTAGATTTAATCGGTACGAAAAAAGAAAAAGATCAGGTAGCGTAATGTATCATACTCCAAGTAGAAGAATTAAAAAGAAAAAAAATGATCGATTGAATCTAGTTCCGATACTAGATTCAGTCTTCATCTTGATTTTCTTTTTACTCTTATCTGCTCAGTTTATTAGAATATTTGAGATTAGCAGTAATGTTCCTATTGTTTCACCTGCTGATCCACCTCCTCCTAAAAATAAAGAGCCACTGAATTTAACTGTCGAGATTGCAAAAGATTCAATTAAGTTATTGACTGGTAATAACCAAGTAGAGGTGAAGAAATTTGAAGCAGATCTAGAAGGAAATTTTCCACTTGAAGAGTATCATGCATTTTTAATAGATTTAAAGAAGAAGAACATTGATGAAAAGACAGTTATTTTCGAGCCATCTGAAGATGTGGCGTATGAAAAAATTGTTGAAATTATGGATGCAACAAGACTTCTAGAAAAAACAGATGAAACGCTCTATAAGTTTGATAAAGTTGAGGGAGATGTCCCCTTAGAATTTTTATTTGATGATATCATATTTGGAAATATAACGAGTTAATAATGGCAAGACATAGACTTATAAGATTTAGAAATCAAAGAAAATCCAGAGAACCAATGGATTTAGATATTACGTCTCTCTTGGATATTCTAGTTATTCTTCTTGTTTTTCTATTAAAGGTTTATTCTGCAAATAATATAATTATTAATATTCCAAAAGATGTTGAGCTTCCAACTTCTAAATCAGAAGCACTAAACACGGATGCGCTTGTTGTTCAGCTATCAAAAGAAAAAATCTATGTTGATTCCAAAGAAGTAATTGACTACTTTTCAAATCCTGAAGGCTTAGTAGTTTATGGTGATGACGGAAGATTAGTAATCCCTTTATATGATAAATTAGTTCAAATTAAAGAAGAGCTTGAGCTTACTAAAGCTCAAGCGAATATAGAAAAAGATTTTTCTGCTATTTTAAATCTTGTAGTTGATAAAGAGGTAGAGTACAAAGAGGTTAAAAGAGTCCTTTATACGGCAGCGCAAGCTGGTTTTAAACAATATAAATTCGTCGTGCTCTCGCCAGAGCAAATGTAGGGTAGAGATTTCCATCTAGATCAGTAGTTAATATTAAGAGATAATTAAACTAATGTATTTTCGTATATTTTTAATATTTTCTTTTGTTTTGAATTCATACCCAAATCAATTTCAAACTAAATCACAATGCAATATATATTTTAGTGAAAATATATCTATTGGTGAAGTGATGAACTATGAAGATGCTCTTCCTTGGATTATCAAAAACTCTGGGTTGAATGCTTTTCCAATTTCTTCAGAGGAAATATTGAAGGGCAATTTAATTCGTCTAGCTGTCCCCCTTAAGTCTGAGAGGTATAAAAATTATAAATTAGAGCTAGTTTATAAATATATCAATCTTGAAAATGGAAAAGGTGAGGTTGGTCTGACTGATTTTCGATTTTTAAATCGAAAAGGAACTCCTTTTCAGTTAGAAGAATTAGAAAAAATCGTTGAAGATATTGAAAAATTGAAAAAATTAACAGAAGAAGAAAAAAAAATCAAAGAGGTTTTAGTAAAAGAGCTAGATCGAAAAAAAGTATATTTTTATAATTTAAGAGAATTAGATTCTAGTAGTGATAAATTTGAAAATGAGGCATACAAAACATTTAATGAAATTAACAATCTGTATGCTGCGCTAAGAGAAGTTACTTTGGTTGATGACCTTTCAGATTCAATGAAAAAAGTATCCGTGAAATTTGGAGAAGATACTATCTCATTTCTTGCAAGGATTAATAAAAAATCTTTTCTTGAGTTTAAAAGCTTTATGAAACTATTCTTTCATGAATCAAAGTTTAAACCTTTAAGTAAAATAAAGGCTAAATATTTAGAGTTCAGAGGTTTTGAGCCAGACTTAGAAAATAATCCGATTGATCTAAGGCAGTTAAAGAGTTTTAAAAAATATGATTCTTACAAGCAGAGGATGATTGCAAAAGTAAGTGCTTTACAATTTTTTGATCACTTCTTTTCAAGGTTAATAGGAATTGGAATCATTTCATTGATTACAATTTCTAGTTTCTATGGAAAAAAGATATTACCTTTTGAACTTCAAGATTTAGAAAATTTACTTAAAGAACAAAATGAAGAAAATAAGGAAAGTATATCTGTTGATGTAATAAAAAATGCTTTCAAAGAAGCTTATATAGAAGCTCAGACAGATAGTCTTGTTAATAAAGAATCTTTAGATAAGTTTTTGTCAGACTTTGAAGTTAGTTTAGATACTCAGGATTCAAATCAAAAGTTTAAATGTGAAATGAACGATGGAGAGTTTGAAGTGGAACCTGTCGATCAATAATAATCAACAGGCCTATAGTTTTTTTTAGAAAAAATTTCCAATAAATTTCTTACCAATATTTAAAACATCATCAGAGATTTCTCCATCTCCATCTTGATCTAAAAGAGAAGTAAGCATCCCAAATTGTGAATTACCTTGAGTAGCTTGATTTAAAAGAGATGCGAAAGCATTAGTGTCGGCACCTTGTTGTTGTTTCGCTTGGCCTAAAGCTCCCATAACCATTGGTAACACTTGACCAAGAAAATTTTGAGATTGTCCCTGATCCATATTTGAAGTCTGACCTAAGAATTTTTGAATTAAATTCATTTTATCTCCAAAAAGATTAGAAGCAATATCTGTTGGGTTCATATTAGCATTCATCATATTTTCTTGAGTTTCAGTATTTTGATTTCCAAGCGCTTTTGTAACCAGTGGAATAATATTTTGAAGAGCATTTTGAGCACCTTCCGTGTTTGATCCCATTAATTGAGCTACTTTTTCTTGATTTTCTGGTGTATTAACTTGGTCCATAATTAATTGCATTAAATTCATTACATCTCCTTTGTGAATATAGCGATTATTAGTCTACGGTAATTCTTAGTGAATTCAAAAGAAAATGAAAATAGTGAACTGAAATTGTTATGTATGACATTCTAAATACAAATTATACGGAGATAACTCGATATTTTTTATTAAACTGAAAATAAAAGATTGATGCATTGGGAATATTTTTTATTTGAATATTTAGATACGAACAAATTATCGCAATTGTGCTTCCATGTCCTATAATTAAAGGATTATTAGAATCTGAAAGTATTTGACTTAGCCCTTGAAGAATTCTTTTTTCGTAGTTTTCATAGCATTCATTACTTTCTTTTAAATAAGTGAAATCAATTTTTGAAATATTATATCCCTTATCTGAAATTAGTTTTTTTAAAATTAATACTGAATCAGTTTCTTTTAAATTTTGAGATTCGTAATAGTGAAGACCACCTGCTAAGATTTCAGCAGATTGCTTCGCTCTTGTTAATGGAGATGAATAAATTTTATCTGGTTTAATATGATCAATTTTATTCTTTAAATAATTAATTTGTTTCTTTCCAGTTTCATTTAAGGGAATATCATTGGTGCCTTGTACTCTCTTCAAGATATTCCAGTCCGTCTGTCCATGTCTCATCAAATAGAAGGATTTATTTAAGTTCATACCAATTTGAGCCAGTATTTATATCGACTTTTAATGGTACATCAAAATTAACAGCATTTTCCATTTCTTCTTTGATTAGCTTTAGCATGACTTCTTTCTCTGTCTGTGGCACTTCAAAAATTAGTTCATCATGAACTTGTAAAATCATTTTAGATTTCAACTTTTTCTTAGTCATTTTGTCATTAATTTTAATCATGGCAATTTTAATAATATCAGCTGCAGTACCTTGAACGGGAGAGTTAATGGCCATTCTTTCTCCAACAGATTTTAAGGTTCTATTACTTGATTTAATTTCAGGAATTGGTCTTTTTCTTCCGTGGTAAGTGATAGAGTAGCCTTTTTCTTCACATTCTTCTTTTAAAGAATCTAGATAAGACTTAACTTTACTAAATCTTTGAAAATAATGTTTGATATATTCTGAAGCTTCTGTTCTATCAATTCCTAAAGATTCTGAAAGTCCGAAAGAGGATTGCCCATAAATTAAGCCAAAGTTAATTGCTTTTGCTTTACTTCTAATATCTGGAGTCATCTCATTTAAAGGTACTCCGAAAACTTCAGACGCAACTTGTGAATGTATATCTAAATCATTTTTAAAGGCGTTAACCATGACTTCATCTTTGCAAAAATGTGCCAAGATTCTTAACTCAACTTGAGAATAGTCGGCAGCAATGTATAAATGATCTTTTTCGGGAATAAATGCCTTTCTGATTTTCCTTCCTAGCTCAGATTTAACAGGGATATTCTGAAGATTTGGATTCTCTGAGCTTAACCTTCCTGTAGAAGCGACAGTTTGATTAAATCTTGTATGTACTCTTTTAGTATTTGTGTCTACTAACTCAGGAAGGGCCTTGATGTATGTAGATAGAAGTTTATCAATCTCTCTGTATTTAAGGAGCATTTCAGGGACTTCTGAAACTTCACTTTGGGCAAGTTTATTTAAAACAGAAGCGTCAGTTGAATATCCCGTTTTGGTTTTTTTTATGACTGGTAGTTGTAACTTCTCAAATAGAAGTTCGCCTACTTGCTTAGGAGATTTAAGATTGCACTCAAAATTTGATAATTTAAATATTTTATTTTCAATTTTGGTCAGTTCTTTCTCGTAGTCAGTTCTTAGTTTGGTGAGGTATGCTTTATTAATTCTTAATCCATTACTTTCCATTTTTGCCAGTATTGGATTAAGTTTCGTGTCTATATCAATGCTGATTTTTTCTAAATCATTAGATTTAATATCTTGGTCAAGTCTTTCATCTATGCCTTGTAATTGAGATGTATAATGAAGCAGTTTGATACTTTTATCTTTGTATTCAAACTCTTGCTCTTTATAATCTTTTACTAAGTTCTCGATTGAATTTTTTCTATGTGGAGAAACATTGAAATATTTTAATGCGAGATCTGAAATAGATGCATTTATTTTAAAGTTTTTATCAAATGAAATTTTTAGTAATTCCTTTGCATAAAAACTATGGATTTTAATCTTTTTTTGTAAAATCTCTGAAAGACTTTCGAACTCATTATCAATATAAGTAAAGCGAATATTACCTTTTGATATGTATAATTCAGTGTTTTGTAAATTTAAAAATAGGATGTCATCTTTCTTTAGTTTTTTTATGAACTCATCAACCTGCTCTTTTATAAAAATAATTTTATTTTGAAGATTCTTGCTCTCTTGGTCCTTATTAATTTTCTTAGGCTGTTCTTTCTTTTCCTTAGTGTTTTCTTTTTTTGACCTCGGAGAAACCCCTGGCTCCAGCTTAGTGAGTAATCTTTTGAAATTCAGATTCTCTAAGAAAGATCTTACATTTTCATTAACTAAAACTTCTGGGTATTCAAGTTTTTGAAGATCAGTTTCAAGTTCTAGATCACATACTATTTTGACTAATTTTTTTGAAAGATAAGCATCTTCTTTATGATTAGTAAGTCCATTTAAGACTCTTTTATTAGAAATGTTGTCTATGTTTTTAAAAATATTATCTAAATCTTGATATTCATCTAATAGTTTAGCTGCACCTTTAGCACCGATACCTTTTACACCAGGGATATTATCAGAGCTATCTCCAACTAAAGAAAGATAATCAATAATTTTTTCAGGGTAGACACCCATTTTCTCTTTCACTTCTTCTGGACCAAAAATTTTTGATTTCATAGTATCTACAATTTTTACTTTCTTAGTCACAAATTGCATGAGATCTTTATCACTTGAAGCGATTAATATTTCATCAAATTTATCTTGATAAGAATGCACCGCTGATCCAATAATATCGTCAGCTTCATATTTATCCAATTTTAATTTCGGAATTTCTAAAACCTCAAGTAACTCATCTATCACTGGAAATTGAGGAATTAAATCATCTGGAGGAGCGCTTCTGTTAGCTTTATATAAATCATACATTTCATTTCTAAATGAGGGACCTTTTGAGTCTTGCGCTATAAATACATGTGATGGGCCCAAGTCATCCATTGCATTGATTAGCATATTCAATACGCCGTAAACTGAATTCACAGGTGTTCCATCAGGAGCATTCAAGGGTCTAATTGCATAATAGGCCCTGAAAATAAAACTAGAAATATCAAAAATAAGAAGTCTTTTCATAATGATGAATTATAGTGAAAGAGAGTCTGAAAAGAAATTAAATCAAGGCCATTTTTTGAACAGGAGCACTTAGCTCAGTTTGCCAAGTTTGTGTTATTTGATCTTTCAATGAGTTTATATTTAATTCTGGGTCATTAGCCAGAACTGTTGTATTTGCTAAGGTATCACCAAGTCTTTTAAATGAGCTTGAATATTTAATAAAATGAGCTTCGAAAATAGTACTAACCGTGAATGTTAAGAATCCAAGTATGACTCCAATAAATCCACCGAGGCATAATAGAGTAGGGAAAATAAAGAATGAATTTCTTATAAAAGATTGATTTAATGAGCATGGCTTAGCAGTTTCAAGATCGATTACTTTAAAACCAAATATCTTTTTACCTATAGATTGACCTTCAAATAAAGAATCAGATAGTACTAAATAAGTAGCTCCTAGTAGAATTCCTGGTGGACCAAATAAAACTATAAGAAAAAACACAATAGAGAAATCGATCATCTTGGCCATAATTCTTGCGAATCTAGCTTGATTTTCAACTCTATTAACTAATTTACGTCTAAATGACATCATTTTTACCTTATTTCTTCTATACCTTTTTCTTATCAGATAATATACTTGGAGTTCAAGAAAGAATGTTTAACTATAAAAGGATTACATATGGCAAACCTTATTGAAGTAGACGAAACGAATTTTGATGAAACAGTATTAGGTAATAATAGACCTGTTTTAGTGGATTTTTGGGCAGAATGGTGTGGACCATGTAAAGCATTAGCTCCTGTTTTAGATGAAATCGCTGGTGAAGTTGGAGAGGATGCAATTGTTGTAAAGGTTAATGTTGATCAAGCACAGAATCTTGCTCAAAAATACGGAATTAGAGGTATTCCAACTCTCGTCTTTTTTAAAGATGGAGAAGTAAAAAGTACCCTTGTAGGAAATCAACCTAAAGCAGAAATTTTAAAAAGTTTAAAAGAATTAGTTTAAAAAAAGGCAGGATTTTCATCCTGCCCGCTTGGAAGAGCTACGATCCACTAGAATAATATTTATTCTCTAGTTCAGGATCGGAGTAGTATTTATCGTCTTCATTTTCAACATCATATTCATCATATTCATAGTCGTAATATAAATCATATTGATCGTCATAGTAGTAATCATCAGTTGCTGCATTAGAATTATAACCACCCTTGAAACTGTATTCTTTTTTATAGTAGTTAAAGTATTCATAATTTTCAGGTCTGAATGTTTCGGCACAAGTAAATCTGTACTCATTCTCCATTCTATTTAAATGATCTCTCAGATCCGCACAATTATCGAACCCACTTTTACAAGTTTGTCCAAAATAAGATTCAAGTACAGTCATAGAATATTTATCGATAAGTTGATAATTACATTTATCGTATCTTGAGTATCTATGAAGGTATCCATTGTATACCCAGTAAGGATATCCATTTACACTTTGACATGAATTATTCGCATAGCTTTGATCAAAGTTATCAGCAGAGTAGAAAATCCAATTCATATATATTGAATTCTCGTAGCTATTGGTATTTAGGTATCTAAAATATTCATATGGACTCCAAGAGTAATTAAAAGATCCTGTGTAAACATATGGAACGTGATGAACATAATAGTAATTATAGCTACCATGATAATAATGATAAGGTCTGAAATAATAATAAGTCCCAAAATGTCTATAATGATGATAAGGTAAAACGTTTACAACTACTTTGTTGTACGGTCTTACACAATATACTCTTCTTGGCCTTGTCACAACAGATGAGTAATTGATTCTATGCCTTCTATGATTATGCCTTTTCAAGATCGCTTTTGCTTTTCTTTTTCTAAGGTTAACTGAATTATAATTGGCAACAGTGCCTCGATTTGCTCTTACTGCTCGAGTGGACCTTGATCCTAGAGATTGAATTCTTCTTCTATGAGCATCTCTCGTTTCTACTCTTACTCTAGATTGACCTCTCGGAGTACTAGGGTTTGGCCTTGTTCTTGGATTTGAAGTTCCAGATCTTCCCGTTGTTGAACCACCAGGTCTTGGCGTTGTTCTTGGTCTTGGGTTTGATGATCCAGATCTTCCCGTTGTTGAACCACCAGGTCTTGGTGTTGTTCTCGGTCTTGGGTTTGATGATCCTGATCTTCCTGTCGTTGAACTTCCAGTTCTTGGTGTTGTTCTTGGTCTTGGGTTTGGGTTTGATGTTCCAGATCTTCCCGTTGTTGAACCACCAGGTCTTGGTGTTGTTCTCGGTCTTGGGTTTGATGATCCTGATCTTCCTGTCGTTGAACCTCCAGTTCTTGGTGTTGTTCTTGGTCTTGGGTTTGATGTTCCAGATCTTCCAGTTGTAGAGCCACCAGACCTTGGTGTTGTTCTCGGTCTAGGTGAAGAAGAACTTGATCTTCCAGTGGTTGAGCCAGATGAACGAGAACTAGAACTTGAAGATCTCGAACTAGATCCCGATGATCTTGAATTTGATCCCGAAGATCTTGAACTCGATGATCGAGATGGCCTTGATCTACCAGTAGTTGATCCAGAAGACCTTGAACTAGAACTCGATGATCTTGAGCTAGAACTCGATGATCTTGAACTAGAACTCGATGATCTCGAAGGACTAGAACTGGAGCTAGATCTTGAACTAGAACTCGATGATCGTGAACTAGAACTAGATGATCGTGAACTAGAACTAGATGATCGAGAACTAGAACCCGATGAACTTGAACTAGATGAACTTGATGATCTCGAACTAGACCTGCTTCTTCTCTGCGCTAATGTTTCTGTTGTAAAAATAAATAGAAATAGAAAAAAGACATAACGTCTAAATCTAATTTGACTCATTTCTCCTCCTCGTAAGTCTTTTTGATAAACTATCAACAAGGATTCAATTCTTATATATTGTAATTCTCACAGTTAGAGAATCTTAGAGGGCCATATTGGCATTGATAAAATTTAATAGAAGGTAATTTTACAAAATTTCAAATTGACCTAGCTGAAAACCTTACTTCTTGAAATCTCATAGTGCCAAAAGGAAACTATCTAGGCAGATTTTTTAAGTTCTACAACATTCGAATTTGATATCTTTTTGGTCTTGGCTTCTTTATTTTCACTTTTGAAAACTTTCTTTAAGCTATAAGCAAATATAAAAAAGAAAGTAGTGCTAATAATCAGACCGAATGAGATATTTAAAAAATTGATCTGTTCATTTAAAAAAAGGTAAAAGTCTTT
>JAHDHG010000025.1:0-19425 GCA_020631435.1 Bacteriovoracaceae bacterium
ATTCTATCATTGCTTCTGCTAGAGATTCTATTAAACTTTCTTTTCGTTACCTTAAACTTATGACTTCCAATTAAGTCAGTATCAACATTAAAGCCAACGTAGGCTGAGTTGTAGACGCCAGAGCCTATGAGAAGTGTTAATATTAAGAACGCTCCTAAAGTGAATAGTTTGTTTAATTTTGCTTCCATTTTATTACCTGTTTAAAAAATAGTTAAACTCACAGATAATAAAGCAATAATAATGCCAAGTTGTTATGACATATTTCTAATAACTTAGAGATAAAACACAAAAAATAGGTGTATAAAATATAAACAGCTGAATAATGAGTGATAAATTTTTAGACGAAAGAATTTATCAATAAAGAGAGATTAGTCTAATTCTGGAACAACTCTCATATAATCAGCATGGCTAGATTCGTAACGTTTCAAAGCTATAACGACTATATCTTCAACGGCCAGACCAGAGTTTTTAGACATAATGGATAGATTTTCGACCATCTTTTTATCAATCATTATATCTAGTTTTGCTAATTCACCATCGTTGTATTTTTGATTTTTCATATCACTATTTTAAGGCAGAATTAAGCCCTAGAGCAACCTTGTTGAATGAATCACGAACAATTTTACTAGCTGGGCTTGATGGAGCCATTATTGGCGTCCCAGAATCTCCAGAATTGGCTACCTTGCCATCCATAGGAATTGAGCCTAGATAGTCCAGATTGAGCTCAGAAGCAATATTTTGAAGCTTAGAATCACCAAATATAAAGTGTTCCTTATCACATGAATCACAAATAAATGAGCTCATATTTTCTACAATTCCTAGTACATTTAGATCCATCTTTTTAAACATTTCTAAGGCCCTTCTTGCATCTAAAAAAGCTAGATCTTGAGGAGTCGAAACAATGATTGCTCCATCGCAATGAATTTTTTGAACCATAGATAATTGAACATCACCAGTTCCAGGAGGAAGATCAATTAAAAGATAATCAAGTTCACCCCATTCTACATCAAAGAAAAATTGATTAAGAACTTTTCCTAACATTGGGCCTCTCCAAATTACTGGTGAGTCTTCATCTATAAATAAGCCAAAAGAAATAAAATGAATCCCATGAGATTCTAATGGAAGCATTTTATTATCTTCATTTGCTAGAGGCTGAGCGCCCATTTTCCCAAGAGCCATTGGTATACTTGGACCATAAATATCTGCATCGATAATTCCTACTTTATAACCTTGATTTCTTAACTCCATTGCCAAGTTAACTGTGACGGTAGATTTTCCAACACCACCTTTTCCAGAGCCAATTGCGATAACTTTCTTAACTCCAGGAATATTTTTTTTAGGAGGAATCATGGAATTATTTTGTTGTGGTTGAGGGTTGTTTGGTTTCTGATTGGAAGTTTTCATATCAGAGATTGATTTTAAAATTACTTTATCTAAATCAATCATGGACTCAAGTAGTGAGAGCATCTTTTTTTCTACAAGTTTTTTATTTGGAATATCAATACCATCTCTTTTGTAAATAATTTTTAATTCATCACCAACAAATTCAACTTTTTCAATTCTCTTCTCAGAGCTAAAAGTTTGACCTGTAGCAGGATTAACCACCTGATTTAATTGCTCAATAGCTTGGTTTACATCAACCATTTTTCCCTCGTTCTGTTAGGTTTTATATGAGCGTATAATATATCTAAAATTGCGAAAAAACGAATATGGCTAAGAAATATAAAAGAAGATTTTTAATAATTGACCCTGCATTTCAGATTAGAACGACATTAATATTATGTGCTTCAACCGCTGTGTTTTTCGTAATCTTAGACGCAGTAATTATTATGGCGATTAAGTCTCACTTAGAGGGCCTTAATCTGAATCCTGTGATTTATCAGGATTTTTTTAGAAAATTGATCATTTATCAAGTTGCAATTTTATTCGTCTTTCTAGCTTTTCAGTTTTTTGCTTTATTAATGTTTACTCATAAAATTGCAGGGCCAATTGTTAAGGTGAAGAAGATTCTAGATAATATTCTCAGTGGTAATAGGAATGATAATACTAGATTCAGAGAAGGGGATTTCTTCTATGATGCCGCTGATAAGTTAACAGATCTAGACCTAATGCTCACTAGGCATGATGAAGAGTTAGATAAAGTAACCCACCATTTAGATAAGGTATTCTCAACTTTGTCTCAAGAAGTACAGTCGGAAGGGCACATAATTCGTAGTCAGGTACAAAGTCTCAAAATTTTTGATAAAATATAGACTGAACAGCACGGAGGCTATTCAGACGTTGAAAAAATCTTGGTCGATAATTTTTTTATTATCCATAATTGGAATGCCATTATTTGGTAAAGCAAAAACTATAAGTGAGAAAGAATACTTCTCAGCAATTTCTAAAATCTATAGATCTTCATTAAGTAAAATTAAAGATTTAGATTTAAATTTGGTAAAAAGTAAATTTAAAGAAGAGCCAGTATATAAAGATTATTATAATTGGGCCTTAAATCTAGAAAAAATAAAAAAAAGTTCTAAAAAAATTGAAGCATGTCATCAAATTATAAATAAAGTAGAACTAAGTTTTTTAAAAAAGAATATTTCTTCTAAATGCGCATCATTTATTAAGGGGAATCTTAAAAAACTAAGCGCAAAAGATTATGAAAAGGCTTCAGATTTATTTTTAAAATGGCCATATATCTTTTTAAGGAATGCTGGTTCTGATGAGGCTAATTTTCTAAAAAAGATAAGTAAAAAAGAATATGGAGTACATTTAAAAGAAATGTTCTTAAATATCTTTCTTTCTGATGAGTTTGTTCCAAGCCATGAATTATCAAAATTATATTTATCTAATCCTCAATTTAAGTCTCTTCACGTTTTATTAGGTAATAATTCAAAATCAAATACAAAAACAAAGATATCAAATTTTAAAAAGAAAATTAAACCTATATACAATGCTGGTGGAACAGATAAATTTGAAGGTGTTTTTAAAAAGAAATTCAAGTTTATAAGCCAAGCACTTAAAGAAAGTTATGTTCATTTAAATGACAAAAGAACAATTAATGAATCATTTAATTTTTTGGCTTTTCTTGCTAGAAATAAAAAAACTAAAGAAAGCAGAGAGATTATAGATATCCTAAAAGAGAACTATTCTAAGCTAAAGCCTAGAATCTCCGATGCACATTTTTATTATATTTGGAGTTATCTGCAAGAAAATAAGCTAAAAGAAGCTAAGGAATATATTAAAGAAGTTAAGATTGTTGAAAATTTTGAATCACATCCATCAAGACTTCAGTTTTGGACAGCCAAAATTCTTTCTCATTCAGATGGAGATAAATCTAAGAATGATTTATTAGTGAAGCTTATTATGTCTAATCCGATTTCATATTATGGAAGTGTTGCGGCTAAGGAATTAGAAGCGGAGTCAAAAGATCATTATAAAAAAATAAAAGAGTTTTACTTAAGAAAATCACTATCAACTTATTCTCAAAAAGAATATTTAGATTTCTCTAAAGTATCGACTCCTGTTCTTGAGAGATCGATCGTCTGGGCTAAGTATAATTTGAATAGTCTTTTGTATAATGAAATCCAAGAACTAATAAATGAGAATGAAGATGATTATAATTCATTTGTTAAATTAGTAAGTGTAAGACTTCATGAATATGGGCTATTTTTAAATACTTTCCAGTTACTATTTCAAAAAATGGAGTCTAAAGAAATTAGCTATGATAAAGACTTATTACATGCTTTATTCCCAACGCCTTTTAAAAAAGAAGTTGAGTCGTTAACAGCGAGTATTGATTCAAAAATCATTATGTCATTGATTAGACAAGAATCTAGCTTTAACCCTTATGCAAAATCTCCAGTAGGTGCTCTTGGTTTGATGCAGATGATGCCTTATACGGCCAAAAGGTTTGATAAAAAAATAACTAAGGAAAAGTTAGTTGATTATAAAACAAATTTAAAGCTTGGACTGACTTATTTTATAGAGCTTAATGATAGATATGAAAGTAATTTAATAGATATTCTTAGTGCTTATAATGCCGGAGAGAGGAGAATAGATAGTTGGAGAAAGACTTATCTTTTAAGCAAAAATCCGTTAGTAAATATTGAACATATACCTTTTAAAGAAACTAGGAAATATATTAAGTTAATATCTAGAAATAAGTTTTTTTATGATCTATTGGAAGATGATGAGAAGAAAAGATCTCTTGCTTCTGAGAAATAGATCAGTTCCTTTTGAAAACAAAGAATATCGATAATAATAAAGCGAATAATGCAAATATAACTAGATAGCTTAAATTGAACGTCTCTTTCTTCGATTCGATTGAATTTGGTTCTCTTTTTATATCTTTGTTCTTTTTAATATTACTTTCTTTTATTTCTAGATTTTCTTTGCTGGCGATAATTCTTTGGTTGGTATTATTTTTGAAATCTGTAGCTGAAACGATTTTTATCTTGTTCTCTAGCATTCTTTTAAGCTTGGGATCTCTTGTTTTATTGATCAAGTCCTTTGCTTTACTGTTTAAACTTTCTAAAGAAGTTTTAACTCTTTCCTCGTCAATGTTTTTGTATCTTTTGTATATAGAGTCTTTAAGATTAGGGTGATAGTTTTCTTCATGTATTCTATCACCATAATTTCTTACAATTTCTTTTTGTCCATTAGTAATGTAGTCAATGTTTTTGAAAGAGTGATGAAGTATAGATGGTTCATTGTGAATATCATATGCTTCTTCATAAAATTCTAATGCTGAAAGACTTCCAATTTCTTTAGCAGATTCTAAAATCTTAGTCCTTAGACGATGAGGAGGATATAAGCCATGTGAATACTTATCAGGGTTTTCATAAAGTCTTTTTAAAACATCCATGTCTTCAGCAGAACTTATTCCATGAGAATCGGATTCAACAAATATTCCATAAGATTTCAAAGCATTTCTAAACACTAATCTCTTTGCTGGTTCATCAAATTCGTGTAAGGCTTCGTTTACATTGGTAATAATATTTTTTAAGTTGTTTTTAATCTCAGATTTATTGCATCCATCTGCAAGCAATGCCTTAAATGAAGCACCATGATAGCCTGATAACTGATCTAGTACTTTTTCTCTACAATTAGAGTAGGATAGATTTGAAATTATCAGTAAGAAAAAAAGAGACACTATTTTCATAATGCCTCTTTCGGATTTTTTATTTATCTTCTTTAATTTTATTTTGCTTTTCCTTTGATAAACTCATTGTAATAGTAATGAAGAAGGTGTGTATAAGAGTAAGGAAAACCTATTGCATCCCCATTATCATCTTCGAAAAGTTTAGGTCTATTGCTTCTATAGATGCTGTAGTACATAACATTTCTTGTCCAAAATTTCATTCCATCATGAGTATATTTTCTATCTGAATTATTATTACCATCTACGAAAATATTAAACATTTGATCAATATTTCTTTTATACCTTCGTTTATTTTCAAGTACGTCTTTCATAGAATTGTATCCTGGAAGAAAAAATCTTCTAGTTCTACCATTTTGAGATGATGTATGCGGAAAGCAAAAAATATGAAGAGATTCATGTTCAACAACCCCGGCATCTACAAGATCAAATTCAAAAACAGTCCAAGCTTCACCGTTCTCAATTTTGGCACATGAGTTTTGAACATAACCAGCAGTATCACCAGGGATTTCGTCTACTAAAATCATAACTACATAGCCATCTTCAGCATACTTACTAACAAGTTGATCGTCTGAGAGGCCATTTGTATCAACAATAGTTTTATTAAAAATTAGATTAATATATCTATGACCTTTATAAATAAAGTTATCGTTCATTTTTTTCAAAAAATCTTTTGCATGAGCATCCGGATCATTTGTTAAAGCTCTACCACTACTAGAGTAAACTACATTAACTTTTAGATCTTGTGGTCCGTTCGGATCATCATCAAATCCACCAAGACATATACTACCCGCTTGTCCATCGCAACCAGGAGCTTCTCCAGACCCTGGATCCTTTAAAGTGGTAGTGGTCGTAGAAGTAGTTGTAGAATTTCCAGGAAGAGTTGTTGTTGTTTGACCTCCACAATTTCCAGAACTAATTTCTAAATCAGTACAATTTTTGTCTGGATCATCCTTTTTTCCGCTATCAGCAAATTTTCCTTCAGTAACTTCAGAAGCTTGATTCTTGTTAGATAAACAGCTTGTTAGAGTTAAACTTAAAAAACCTAAAAATGTCGTAAATAATATTCTTTTCATGTATTTATCTTAGAAGTGAACACCCTAATCCTTGGGTTTTCATGCAAATTCAACCACTTACAAAAAAAATGTGAAAAAAACCGCCCAAAATAGTGGGAGATTTTCAATTAATATACAACGATTAAGATTAGGTATTAAAAATGGGGAAATTCTTGCCGAAAAAAAACCTCGCAACTCTTGAAACAGTTAGAAGCGAGGTTTTTTAGGAGTATCGAGCTTTAAAGAAGGTTAAATATCGTTTAAAGCAAATTTATACCAACAATCAAATGCCCAACTCATAGAATAATCATAGCCCTCTGTGAAAAAGCCTAGATCTGGTTGGCCACCAAATGATGGATACATAGTATTATGATAAGAGTTCCAAGTAAGTCCTCCAGCTTGGCCAGAAGTATTTCTTCTCACTGGGTCAATAAAGTAACTAAATTGTTCTTGGCATCTTCTAGAGCTTCTTCCACCTCTATTTAATACAGCATTAAAAGTATGAAGACCTGTCATAGGTACTGATCCTTGATACTCATTACCTGTATGATGTATTCCAAAACTATGAGCAAACTCATGAATTACTGGAGTAAACTTACCTAACTCAAATGGATGTCTATATTCTGCCATGGTAACTGAATAAGAATCTTTTGGGAAAACCCATAGCCAAGAAACACCAGCACACCCACCTTGAAGATCATTAACAAAAAGCATGACCATTGAATCAGTAGATGCATATTTTTGAGAAACACTACTTAAGTAATTACAAGCTGTGTTGTGATAAGTATTATCAACAACTTCTTTAGCTTCTTTTAATACAAATTGAATATGAGCATGACCTTGATATCTAAACAGTTCGTTCATTTTATCTAATGCTTGATCAGCATCGGCTTGAACGTTACTAGATAATGCTTTCGAGCTTGAGTTAACAAATACAAATGTAATAGGAACTAACTTCCCGTTATCGCATTGTCCTCCCAGTGCAACATCTCCAAAATTATGTGCTCCTGGATCGCATCCATCTCCAGTAGGGTTAGGAGTTGTTCCTCCACTTGTTCCACCCGAAGTTGTACCAGGTCCGGAATCTGTTGTTCCTCCGTCTGCTCCAGAATCATCAGATCCAGTATCCGTTCCATTGCTACCTCCGTCGTCTTTGCAAAAACCATAAAGTTTACAGGCATCACTATCTGAAACATTGTCATCACTAGGTGATGCTCCACGTAGATCAGTAATGTCATTTATAAAAGAAGATGATAGTTCCCCTCCGCAGCTAGTTAGCAGCAAGAAAAACACTGAAAGGGTTACCAAACTCACGTACCTCATTAATCCTCCTCGAGTTGGTTAGTCTCTTTAGTCTATAAAAAGAATGAAAATTTATTGGCTTTATAATCAAAAGCTTGCAGTTTTAACTACTTATAGAATTTATAATGGAAGAAAATTATTTAAGTAAATGTTACTTTTTGCCTTTAATTGTTTGCAATACCGCTCAAGTTTAAATTTGAGAAAAATTGTTTTTATTATCGGGCATAGAAGTTTTGTTAAATAGATTCATTATTTTGAGTAATTTTATATATGGCGGAGAACGGGGGATTCGAACCCCCGGTACGTTGCCGCACACACGCTTTCCAAGCGTGCACCTTCAGCCACTCGGTCAGTTCTCCGTGATTTAAATCTAGTTTAAAATTTTGAATTCGTATAGATTTTTTACAATCCTATAATTTATTCAAAAATATAAATTTCGAGATGATTTTAGTATATCTTTCCGTCATGAAAAAATACGTTTTATTGTTAATGTCTATATCTTTATTTTCTTTTGAAAACCCCTGTTTTGAAGATCGAAATTGGGAAGAAGTTGTATGTGAGTTCGAAGAAAATAATGAAGTCGCTTACCAAATTGATCGAAACTCTAAAAACAATGGGAAGATTTATTCAGAGGATGACTTTCAAAAAAATGCTATTTTGAGCATGAAAAAATCTCTAGAAATTAGCAAGGGGAATATTGAGATCCACAAAAATAACATTCCTATTTTTGAAAATAACATTAAACTATTTACTGCAAGGTTAAATGTATTAACTAAAGCTGTAGAGATCTATGAAAACAAACCAACGAAAGATGAAGGTTATTTCTCACAGTTTAGAAGATCATTTTCAGATTGGCTTAATAACGATTTTTCTAAAGCTGTTAAAAAAATTCAGAATCAAATGAATGAATATTTCAAAGAAAATGAAGTAACTTTTTTAGAGGATGTCGACATTGTTCAATTTATTGATGGAACACAAAAGAAAAAATATATAGATGGAATTAAATCTGAAATTCACAAAGAAGAAGTCAAAATAAAAAAACAAGAAGCGGAAATAGAAAGAGCAAGAAAAGAAATAGTTTCTCTTCAGAATCAAATAGTTGAACTTGAAGAAAGCCTGAAAAATAATAATTCAGGTAGTCTTTCAAAAGAGGAAATTATTAGCAATATAAGAAAGCAAAACTTAGAAGGCGATGAGATATATAAGAAAATTGCTGAAGATTTAAAAAAATTTAATTATTCAAAGTCATTAAATGAATGTCAAAAAGCTTGTGTTGTAAAATGTACTACTGCTACTTACTTATCACATGAGGATTTAGATCCCAATGGTGGGGTTATTATTGAATCTACAGATAAAGTAACTACTGGAATTCAAGCTCATGGATCTTTTGGTTTAATGATGAAAGAGAGAGTTGGTGTATGTTATGATTTTTCAACTCTTTACTCAAAACTCGCTCTTGAATTAGGTGTTAATGCGAGCAGAGTTAGTTCAGTTAGATTTCTTAGTGAAAATGGAGTTGATACTGGTCATGCATTTAATGAGGTTAAAATAGATGGCAATTTTTTTAAGGCCGAACCACAAAATACAGAATGTAAGTTTTATTATTAACGTCTAATCTTAAAAAATTCCGAGATAAGCTTAGAATTCTTATATTGCATGATCCCACCAATTACTTCAAATTGATGATTAAGCCTTTGATCTTTATGAATATTGTATCCCAAAGAAATTGCTCCACCTTTTGGATCGTAAGCTCCAAAAATTAATTTAGAAATTCTAAATTGAGAAATTGCACTCATGCACATTGGGCATGGCTCAAGATTAACGTATAGATTAAAATTATTAAGTCTCCAGCTTGAGTTTTTTTTTGCTAACTCTCTAAGAGCAATTATTTCAGCATGGGCAGAAGCATCTTGATTTTTTTCTTTAAGATTATGTGCTCTTAAAACCTCTCTGCCTTCTGAGTCAGTGATAATTGCTGCAACTGGAACTTCACCTAGCTGAAAAGCTTTTTCAGCTTCTCTATAGGTGTTTTCCATTATCCATAAATGTTCAGAGAATCTCATGAATTATCTTTCTCAAATTTTTGATTCATTTTCAAATTCTCTTTTTCTCTCCAATGAGCATGAAGAATTTTATAGTTCTCTTTGTCTTCCTTGGACTTAATGTGAAATTTTATTCCATAAGAATAAGGCCTTCCAATAATAGACTGACTCTTGCTTCCGACAATAGAATCAACATTAAATTCTTTATCTTTAATAGAGAAGTTTAAATTTAATCTATCCCCTAGTTTAAGATCCTCAAAACTTGCAATTGAGCCACCTCTTCTTCTTACATCAGTTAGTTTGCCTTGGTGCTCTTTCTCATTAAAAATAATTTTAGAATCTATATCTGCTCTGTATCTATAATCAAATTCCCACCATGAAACTTTTGGATAATAAACAGGAGATGATGAAAAATATAAAACTAAAATTAAAAATATAAATGATAAAAGAAATAAGGTGGACTGATGAGGATAAGTATTTCTTATCATTGAAGTAACAAAGTAATAAGTTTGAAGTGGAACCACTGCCAAACTTAGCCCCCAAAAAGTGTAATGAAGGCTTTTCAATGAATTATAATAATACTTAAATAAGTAACCTACTGGTATCCCGATTAATAAGCATTCTATAAAACTTAACCTCTTATAATAAAGCTCTAAAATGAGATTAAGAAAAAAGATACCTGCAATAATCAATATTAAAAAAAGAGAGGTTTGGTGGTCTTGTTTATAATTAAATTTCTTTAATAAATCTCTCATTCAAGTATTTTAGTTTCTAAGGTCATATAGATCAAAAGAACTTTATTAAATTGTTTTTATCAGATATATGGAAAAAATTAACCTAAGCAATTAACTCTTAATTAACACTATGTATAATTTAAACATATGAAAAATTTTAAAGTATTTAGTTTGCTATTGGTTTTACTTTTCTCTTTCGATGCTTTTTCAAGAAGAATTTTAAAAGTAAAAGGTAAGAAGGTTTATTTTTCTAGAAAAGGTTTAAGTGTAAAAAAAGGTCAAATCCTTAGTGTTTATGATGGAAGTTATAGAGTTGGAAAGATAAAAGTTTATAAGCTTGGGAAATATGGTTTAGCAAAACTTATTAGTGGGGATGTAAATAGAGGAGATGCGATAAAAACTAAGAGAGGCTCAAAGAGAGGATCTAAAAGCTCAAGAGGCTTTGCTGGGAAATGGGGTAATAGATTATATCTTGGTGCTGGAATTATTATGCCAAGTGCTTCTGAAACACATGAATATGGATCATTAACAGCCCTATCGTTAGGTTATGATATGCCTATCAAATTGTTTAAAAAGAATATGGTCTTAATGTTAAATGGAGCATTTTCTTTATCTGGAACTGCTACTTTGGCGAAAATACCTAATAATACAGAATGGGATACTGCGATGTTTATGATTAATGGTGATCTTGCTTATCCTTTTAATGACTTTTTATATGCAAAACTTGGTTTTGGTGTAACAAGTTTTGCTCAACAAGGCGTTGTGGATGCTGCTAATGGAACACAAAATAATCCAGCAGGAGAATATAAAGATTCATTTTTAGGAATCAACATTGCTCCAGGCTTAGGTTTAAAATACGATTTCACAGATAAATTAGCAGTAAAAGTAGATTTAACATACAGATTGTCACAATTTATTTCAGCAAGTTCCGATTCTGTTTCAGGACAAGAAGCTGAAGCAGGATTGTTACCGCATTTAAACGCTTTTGTTTACTTAGGATATAAATTCTAATCCTTCATGCCTTAAGAGAATTTTTTTTTTATCAATACCTGAAGAAAATCCAGTGATCTTTTTATTGCTCCCTAGAACTCTATGACAGGGAAGAAATAATAAAAAAGGATTCTTTCCAACTGCGCCACCAACAGCTCTTGAAGATTTCGGAGACTTTATTAATTTTGCAATTTCTCCATAGGTTTTAATTCCAGATTTGATTTTAAACAATTCTCTCCAAACTTTTTGTTGGAATTTTGTTCCTTGAGAAAAATCATATTTAGATAGAGGAATTTTGCCCAATGATGTTATTTCACCTTCAAAATAATCATCAAGAGATTTACATAGTAATTTACTCAATTGATTATTATCTGATTTTTTTATTCGTTTTACTGATCTTATAGATTTGATGATTTCTTCTGAGCAAATAATTTCTATAGGACCAATGGGTGATTGATAATAACTTGTTATTGTTTTCATTCTAAAGAGAACTTAACATATATTTAATGAGAAAAGAATTTTGGATTGTATCAATTGCTTTGTTATCAATAAGTGCTGGGCTAGCTTTATATTTAAGTGCTAGTTTTTGGATTTTATTCGCAGTTTTATTTTTAATCTTTATAGTTGGTGTTCTTGATATTTTTCAAACCAAGCATGCTGTAAAAAGTAATTTTCCTGTTTTGGGAAGACTTAGATATGTTTTTGAAAATCTAAGACCTAAAATTTATCAATATTTTATAGAATCAGATATTGATGGAAGGCCTATCAATAGAATTCTTAGATCTGTAGTTTACCAAAGAGCAAAAAAACAAAGAGACACTATTCCATTTGGAACTCAATTAGACGTTTATGAAGTTGGCTATGAATGGATGAACCATAGCATTCTTGCAATTGATGATGATAAGGTAATCAATGACCCAAGAGTAACGATAGGAAATAAAGATTGTTCAAAACCTTATAGTTGTTCGATTTTTAATATTGGAGCCATGAGTTATGGTTCACTTAGCTCTAATGCAATCAGTGCATTAAATGAAGGAGCTTCTCGTGGGCACTTTGCTCATAATACTGGAGAGGGAGGAGTTTCGCCTTATCACTTAAAACCGGGTGGAGATTTGATCTATCAAATAGGAACAGGGTATTTTGGTTGTAGGGCCGAAGATGGGAATTTTGATGCAGAAAAATTTAAAAAAACTGTAGAATCAGAAAATATAAAAATGATTGAACTTAAGATTTCTCAAGGTGCAAAGCCTGGTCATGGCGGAATTTTACCAGCTGTTAAAAATAATTTAGAAATTGCAAGAATCAGAGGTGTAAAACCTCACACAGCAGTTCTTTCACCTCCAGGGCATAAAGCATTTAATTCTACAGATAGTCTTGTAGATTTTATAAAAAATTTAAGAGATTTATCTGGTGGTAGACCAATTGGTATCAAACTTTGTATTGGTATTAGATCCGAGTTTATTGATTTGTGTGAATCAATGATGAAGAAAGATATTTTTCCTGATTTTATTGCTGTAGATGGAGGAGAAGGTGGTACTGGTGCAGCACCTGTTGAGTTCTCTAATTCAATGGGTACACCACTTATTGATGGATTAGTTTTTGTTCATAATACTTTGGTTGGATTTGGAATAAAAAAACATATAAAAATTATCGCAAGTGGAAAAGCAATTACGGCTTTTGATATTATTAAAATGATTTCATTGGGAGCAGATGCAATATATTCAGCAAGAGCGATGATGCTTGCGCTTGGTTGTATTCAAGCACTTGAATGCAATACAAATCATTGTCCTACAGGGATTACAACTCATAAGCCCTATCTCACCAAAGGCCTTGATATTGAAGATAAGGCCAAGAGAGTTCACTCTTATCATAAAGAAACAATTCATGCTTTTTGTGAAATGTTAGGAGCGGCTGGAGTTAAGTCTGTTGATGATTTAAAGAGATCTCATATTTATAAAAGAATGACTGAAAAGAAAGTGATGAGGTTTGATGAGCTTTATCCTTATGTTGATGAAGGGTCTTTTTTGAAAGAGGTTCCAAAAGAATATAGATCATACTTTTAGTAAATATTCTTTTTTAATATATTTTCGTCTTAAATTTATACACTCTGAAAAAAGTTCTTGGTTTTAATAATCTATCTGTTTTAATGCTATCTTGCTTCTAAATTGCAAGGAAAAAAATGAAATATTTATTACTAGTTTTAAGTTTAAACTTATTTTCAGCACCGTATGGTGGTGTTTTAAAGAATATTACTTCAGATCAACCTGTAGGCATTTTAGAAAAAATATCACCTAAAATTGAAAAGTTTAACGAGACTTATCTTTATCTAGAATGTGAAGATTTATGCTCTACTTATGAAATAGTAATCGCAGATTCTCTTTTGGAGAATGCGAATATTGTAAGACTCCAAACTATTGAATCAACCTCATCGGAAAAATCAATTTCATTATATTTAGATGAAGTCTACAAAAATGCAGTATGGCCATGGGAGCAATTTGAAAAATGGTCAGAAGGATCACATTCTAAGAAATTATTATTACCAGTAGTTGGAATAACTACTGGAATCTCTTTTGGGTTAATGCCTGCTTATGCTGGAGTTGGAAGATTTTGGAGAAAAAGAAAGGCAAAAAACCTTATTAAATATTTAACTAATCCTAAGAAAAGAGGAGAAGTTCAAAATTTAACAGAATCTAATTTCGAGTCAAATTATAAGGCGGGAAGATTTAAGTCTCAGTTAATGGAGTTTTTGTATAGAGGTCATGTTCCAACTGGTTTTAAAGAATTTCAAAGAAAAGAAAAGTATAGTGATAAGTCGAAATTAAAAACTAGAACATTAAAAAATGAAGATCTTTGCTTTAAAGATAGCAGGTTAAGAGAGCAAATGTGTCTTAGGATTAGCTCTACAGATTCTGTCTATTCTGAGGAAAAAGATATTGTTCTTATAGTTCCAGGATTCTTTCAAAATGCTTATTTAATGGATATTTTTCCAGAGAAAAATATTTCAATAATTAGATATATAGAAAAGAGCTTTAGCTCAAAAGTTTTCGTTTTAAATCCAAGAGCAGCCATGGGTGGAGATTATATCAAGAATTCTACGATTGATGATATTGCCATCGATGATATTTTTCATTCTGTTAAATATTTAAATCAAAAATTTGCTAAAAAAATTATTTTAATTGGTCATAGTCAAGGTGCAATTTCATCGCAAGCATTCTTAGCTGGATTAACAAGATGTAACCAGAAAAACTGTTTTGAATCTAGATTAGCTAAAACAAGGTCTAAAATGATTAAATCACTTGGTTTAATGGCCGGAAGTGTGACCATGAAAACAACAGACAAAGACTTGAATAGAATAGCTAAGTTGGGTGTAGGTATTAAGCCTTTATTAAATGCTTTAGATCTTATTTCTGCGAGTCTTCTTACAAAAAAGTTATTACCAAACTCAAAATCTGATTTTGCTTTAGATTCTTTTTGGGGTTTTTTATATAATACAGAATCAAATGGAGTAACTATTTCTGAAGAGGTAAGAAAAAAGCTTTATTCAGATACTCTTGATCACTCTACATCTGGAATAATTTTACAATTCGCTCAAGGTGTTAAAGAAGGTGGGTTAAAAAATAATTCTGGTGAGAAATATGTTGATCATTTAAAAAATATTTTAGTACCAACTTATCAATTAACATTTGGTGATGATCCAATGGCTCAACCTAAAGAAACAGAAGAGAGTTCTTTTAAATATATTGGTTCAGAATCTAAGGTTTTTGAAAGTATTCCAAATACTGGACATGAAGATGTTTTTCTTCATGAGAAGCTTCATTCTTTAGTAGATTCAATGATGATTTTTTTGAAAATAACTAATAGCTTTTAAAAAATTTCTGATATATTAAAAGAGATCTCTTAGATTTCTAATCTATTAAAAACTAATTCTCTTAAATTTAATAATCTCTCTTTATCTTCTTCGCTTTTTTTATCCCACATCCTGCACATCATGGAGAGTCTATAGTTTTTCAAAAAGTAATCATAATGCTTTTTAATGAATCCCCAATATAGAGCATTTACTTCTTCGCACCATTCTCCTTTTTTATAATCACTCATTTTTAAGTAATAATTTGCACCACAAATATAAGGTTTAGTCGCAAAAATTCCTCCATCAGAAAAGAGTGCCATTCCATAAACATTTGGTCCCATGACCCAATCAGAGCTATCTACATACATTTCCATAAACCATTCATGGCATTTGATTGGATTTATTTCTAATAAAACCATCATATTTCCCATGATCATGAGCCTTTCAATATGATGATTGTATCCGTATTTAAATGCTTTTTTTATTGCATCATCTAAAAATGGAAAACCAGTTTCAGCTTGATACCAAGATTTTGGAATATCTCTTTTGTGATTAAAAAAATTGGATTGATCTTGAGTCTCGGAATAATTTTGATAAATTCCTCTAACGAATTCACGCCAACCTATAACTTGTCTAATAAATCCTTCAACCGAGTTAATAGGCAAATTTTCTTTTTTAAACTTTTCTTCAGTGATTTTAACGATTTCTTCTGGAAGTATGAGTCCCATGTTTAGCATGGGAGAAATAATTGAATGAAATAAAAATGGATCTCTATTTGTAATTGAATCTTGGTAGGAACCAAAGTTTTGGATTTTATAATCTAGAAAATGATCTAATACTTTTAGGCTGTCTTTTCTATTTGTAGGTATCCAAAAATTCTCACAAACTCCAGGATGATCTTTAAACTCTTTATTAATTAATTTAGAGATGTCTTTAAGATGTTTGCTTTCATTTTCAAAATAAAATGCTGGTGGCATTAAACCTTTTGGCATTTTTTTTCTATTTTCAGCATCAAAACTAAATTTTCCTTTTTCCGGAGATGAACCATTCATTAAAATATTATTTTTCTTCCTAATATTTTCATAGAAAGTTTTCATAAAAGGTCTCTTGGTAGTTGATAAGTACGATTTAAAGTCAGATCGAGAACATATAAAAAGAGGACTTTGATGATAACTTATATCTAAAATTCCAAGTCTATTTTCAAAAAATTTATCTTCTATTTCAAAACAGTGAAGATTTTCTATATTGTACTTTTTTATATACTTTTTAATTTCATCTTCATATTTTAATTTTTTCTCAAGTTTAATATAGGTAACGTTAAACCCATTTTTTGCTAATAAATCCTTGTATTCTCTCATTGCAGTTAAAAATAAAAGAATTTTATGCTTATGATATTTATAATGAGTACAAAGAGAGTACTCTTCCATCATAAAGACATTTGTAATTTTTAACTTTTTATAATGCTCTATGGGAAAAAGCTGATTACCAAGAATTATTAAACTATCTTTGCTCATAGGCCCTCTTTAACATGATAAAAAAGGGAATCCACCAAATTAAATCATTAAATATTATGTTAATTCCAAATTTTAATGGAAGTGTTTCAAGATAAATTGCTTGAAGAAATCCAATGGGACCAAAAATTTTCCCTAAAAATCCAACAAGAACTATAGGCCAATGTCTGATATAGTCTTTTGCTGCAATTATATAACCTAAGCCGTAAACTCCTACTATCATTCCTATGCATTGCCAAAATTGTGGATAAATAGGTCTTTTCATGTCTAAAAGATCAAAAAATAAATTTGGGAATAAGATAACAATCGCTCCCCAAATAATATTATAAACTCCAGCAATATATAAAATTTTAGACATTTATACTCCATAATAGAATGATTGATCTTAAGGACCAAAAAATTGTTCTTGGCCAATTTGTTATAACCAAGGATTTGATTATCTTTTCATTTTTTTCTTTGCTTAGTTTTGAGTGAATAGGGATGGATACAAGCAGAGTTGATAGCCAGGTGAGTATTACTAGTAAGAAGTTAATTGCCCAGAAAGAATTTTTTAAAGTTAATAGCAAATAACCAGTACTTAAAAGTTCTATGAGCATTAAAGGAAAAACTATAAAAGTGATACTTGAAGAGTGGAATTGATGAAATGTTAAAAAATCTTTTTTATCTATAAATTTAAAGCTTGGATAATGTGTTAGTTGAACAAGCCAAATAACAGAAGTCATCATTAAACATGAATATAAACTCATATTTTGAGCTACCACTTAATTTCTTCTCCATCCCAATTTAAAAATTTGCCACTTGAGGTTTTGCCTAGGCTTTCCCAAAGATTAATTAATATTTTAGCTGTTTCTAAAGGCTCTTTAACTTTATATTTTACATTTTGAATATGATTTTTTGTCATATTGGTTAAGGTGGTTCCAGGATGTTGAGCAAGTACTACAAGATTTGGGAATTGAGTTTTAGTTTCGAGATGAAAATTTTTTGTCATCATGTTAAGAGCTGCTTTTGAACTTCTATAGCTATACCACCCTCCAAGATTATTATCGTCTATACTTCCAACCTTGGCACTGAGATTTACGAAGAGACTTGCTTCTTTTCTGTTTATCTTTTTTTTAAGAAATTTAAATGAAAGAGCAGGAATAAATGAATTCGTATTAAAGACGTGCTTCATTTCTTCGAGTTTTATACTCCTTGAGCTTTTTTCAGGACCACTTTCTCCAGATAATGTGCCTATGCAATTAATAACAAAATCTAGAGTAGGCAGAGAATTTGAAAAATCTTCCCACCAGTCTTCATCTAAAAGTTCATTTGATTGTCTTTTATGAGTTATAATATTTAAATTTGAATATCTTGAAAGCTCATTGAAAATTGCTGAACCTATGCCCCCAGTGGAGCCTAGAATCAATCCATTTTTACAATCTTCAAATTTAAAGCTCATAAATTATGTTCCTTAAAGAAGTTATTGAATAATTCATTTGTTCTGGTTTGTGCCCTTAGTTTCTTTAAAAGAAAAAAAGTTCCAGATATTTTCCTATCAATAAATGAGGTCTCAAAAGGTGGAGTAGATCTTGGAAAATTGAGCAACAAACTTCTTCCAATTGGAATTAATTTTTCTTCTAGATCATTTTCTTTCCAATCAAATTGATCTACTTCAAAAACTTCAGAAACGATCTTTGTATATTTGATCAAATCATCTTTATATTTTTTCTTATCGTTTTTTTGATAAATACCGATAGATTCAAAAATTTTTAATATTTTCTTCGAATCAAAATTCATTAAAGCCTTAATCATTTGTATGTATTGTTTTTTTATAGAATCTTCTACTTCGAGGCATGCTCCAAAATCATATAAAATCCATTTTTTTTGGTCTTGATCAATTTTAAAGTTTGCTGGGTTGGGATCGGTTTGAACATGCTGAATTATAAATAACTCATAAAGAAGAAGTTCTAATAAATCTTCTCCGAGTTTGTTTCTTTCGTCTTGATTAAGTTCAATATCATCAATATCGGTTCCTGGTAGATATTGTGAAACCAGTACAGATTTTGAAGAGTATTTAGCAAGCGATTTAGGGACAAGAAATTTCTTAGGAAGATTTGATCTAAACAGAGATTGAGATTTTCTTTCAGCAACGTAATCAATTTCTTTATTGAGTACCTTTTCAATTTCAATGAAGAGATCATCAAGTTTTAATTTTTTAGGTAATACCTTAAATGATGCTAAAACAAACTTAAGCACCTTTAAATCATTTGAAATTGATTTTTCAATATTTGGGTATTGAATTTTTATCGCGTACTCTTCTCCAGTTTTTACTTCTTTACCTAAGTGAACTTGTCCTATAGAGGCACTGGCAAATGGTTTATCTTTGATTTTAAAACAATTGAGCTTTTCTTGATCTTTCTTTTTAATATGTTTTTTTAAAGATCTAAACCTTACATAAGATGATTGATCTTGAAGAGAATTAAAAAGTTCAATAATCTCTTTTGGAAGAAAACTCTCACCATATAAACTTAAAAGTTGTCCCGCTTTCATGAGACTTCCCTTAAGTTCAGAGAATTCGTTGGTGATTTTTAAGAATGTTTTCGTATCAAGTTTGCTTGAAGTGAAATACTGCTTTAATGCTTGAGAAGTAACTTTTGTTCCAATGTTGAGTAAAGAAAAATTTCTTTCCCAAAATCCAAATTTAATTCTTTTAACTTCTTTTGCCATACACTTATTTTCTTACAACTTTGGATAAAAAGATATCAAAAGCTTGAGTTTGAAGGTTGTGCAAATATTAAGTTTATCTCTTGACTGAATTT
>JAHDHG010000025.1:19435-21617 GCA_020631435.1 Bacteriovoracaceae bacterium
CTATAAACATGAATAAATCACTCGTTTATATATTAGTTTTCTTGGTAATTTCTATACTGATATTTATTCAAGGGCCAATACCACAGAACCTTGAATATCATAACTTTTCAGATCAAAGATCATTTGGATTAATGTCTAATTTTTTTGATGTTCTTTCAAACTTACCTTTTTTATTTGTAGGAATTGCTGGGATGATTTTCGTAAGAAAAAACTATTCAAAGTTACCATTCTCTCTTTCATGGTTCTTTGTCTTTTTTGGCGTCTTTTTAGTTGCACCTGGTTCTGCTTATTATCATTTGGCTCCTGATAACCCTAGGCTTGTTTGGGATAGACTTCCTATGACTATAGGTTTTATGTCTCTTGTTTCTGCAATGGTTGCTCCAAAGTTAAAGATTATCAAAGAAGCACCTTTTCTTTTTCTCCTATTGTTTTTTGGTATATTTAGTATTTGGTATTGGGTCCAGTTTCAGGATTTGAGAGTTTATATTTTAGTTCAACTTGCTCCTATTGTTTTAGTTTTATTGATGTCCTTTTTAGAAAAATCATTAAAAGAGTATAGAAAGTATTTATTGTTAGCATTCGTATTTTATATTTTTGCAAAGATTACAGAATCATATGATGATGAAATATTTTCAATATTTTTTCTGAGTGGACACTCATTAAAGCATGTGCTGGCTGCGGTTTCGGTTGTTTCTTTTTATTATATGTGTAAAAAATCAGTCTTAATTCAAAATAAACTTTAAATCTTCACAAAAGATAAGTTTTGAAATGAAAAAGCATGCTAATAATCTCCTAAATCTAAAGGAGATATGATGAAATTTTTAATTTGTTTGGTTTTTGTTACTTTTAACATTTTTGCTCAATCTGAAGGAAGCTCTAATACTAACCATATTTCAGTTAATGGAGTAGATCATGAGGATGATCGTAACATTTCAGTTGAATATGAGAATAGAGGTGATGCTGATGGTTGGATAAGTTTATATTTAAAGGCTGGAGCTGGAATAAATAGTAATTCTAATAGAAATAACTTTGTTTATAATACAAAATTTGGAATTAGTTTTTTACATTCAGTAATAATTGCAGCTGAATCATCTGCTCATTATGTAGGTAATGGAAGGGTTTCCAAGTCTTCTATTGGATTAGGTCTTGGTTCTTTTCTTAAACAAACAAAATCATTTTCTGGATTAGAATACTTAACATATAATGCAACCTATCGAATTGGAGCTGGTAAAGCTGATTTAATATTTAATGATGGCTCTTCAAAAACTGTTATGTTGTCTACTGGAAGTAGCTTTGTTCATGGTTATGATCTTGAGCTTGGTTATGAAAACAAGAGAATTCGAGCTAATGGATCTTATAAGAAGTCCTTCTTAGGAGATGGTGTTTCTACTTCAAGACTTGAACTAGAGCTTGGAGCAGTGTTAGCAAAAAGAATTTATCTTGGCTTAAATAGAGAATTAAGAAATATCACTTCGGATCATTCAAATGATTCTAGATGGGTTACTCAGGTAAAACTCGGTGTTCCGCTTTCTGTTTTATATCAGTGATAAAATAATTAGCTTGAGAATTTTAGTTGGCGATTCTTTTACTCTTAAACAAAGCTAGAATTAAGGGTGCGATCATTTAAAGATTTTATGAATGATTGTATCCTTAAATAATGAAAATTGCCGTAGCTGGTGCATCTGGATTTATAGGTCAACTCTTAATTAAAGAATTAGAAAAATTAAACTATGAAATTATTGCTCTAAGCAGATCTGACAAAAGTCACAAAAATACAAAAAACATAACTTGGAAAAAGTGTGATCTTTTCTCAAGGAGAACAACTACAGAATGTATTAAAGACTGTGACGTTGCTTTTTATCTTGTTCATTCGATGCTTCCCACAGATAGATTAGCTCAGGGAACTTTTTCTGATTATGATTTAGTTTTAGCTGATAACTTTGCAAGAGCAATTAGAAAAAATAATTTTAAGCAAGTTATCTATCTTGGTGGAATAATTCCAGAAGATGCAGGACTCTCTTCTCATTTCTTGAGTAGATTAGAGGTGGAGAGGACTTTAAAATCAAGTGGTGTACCCTTAACTTCTTTAAGAGCAGGCATAGTACTTGGTCCTAATGGTTCTTCATTTCAAATGATGTATAGATTAGTTAAAAGACTTGCTGTGATGGCGTGCCCAAGTTGG
>JAHDHG010000185.1 GCA_020631435.1 Bacteriovoracaceae bacterium
TATTATCTTTAAATTTATTCTCTCAAAAGATTATTCATGAGTATGATGTTAAGTCAGGAGAAATTATCGAAAAACAATATAATGAAGAAGGTGAGTTAGTTAGTAAGAAAGAAGTCCAAAGAAATCCTAGATATGAAGAAGAGTATGGACCTGATATGTACAAGTCTGAAGAATTCCAAAGTTATTTAGATGAAACATTTGGCGGAAAACTTAGAGATTAAAAAAAAAGCCTCTTCAAAAGAAGAGGCTTAAAGTATCTATAAAATATTAATATTTTTATTACTTATTTAATTTTCCAGTAATACTCTGTTACGAGTCGTTTTTCGAATGGAAAAGGAATATCTTCTGGAAGTGGATCTGCAATTAGTTTTGCTTTCTCTGCTTCACCAACAGCTTCTTTCGTTAAGCAAGCAGGAATTGTAGAAATTCTCGGTCTTGCTTGAGCTTGTAAGTAATTACCACTCTTAAAACCTTTATCAGTTAAAGTTACTTCGTCTTCAACCTTCACGATTTGATTTGGAGAAGTTACTTTTTTCCCATTAACTAGAACGTGACCGTGTACAACCATTTGTCTTGCAGCAGGAATACTAGGTGCCCAGTTTAATCTAAAGATGACGTTATCTAGTCTTTTCTCAAGGTTAACAATTAAAGTATCAACCCATGCTCTAGACTTATCTTTTTTAGCTTTCTTAACACAGTTAACAAGATATTTTTCTCTTACTCCGTAATGAAACATTACTTTTTGTTTCTCTACTAATCGGATCGTATAGTCAGAAAGTTTCTTTCTTTTCATACCGTGAACACCTGGACCGTAAGGTCTTCTTTCTAATGCTCCAGCTTTTCCAAGACCAGGAAGTTCAACTCCTAATCTTCTTTGAATTTTGAATTTAGCTCTGCCCATTGTTGCTTTAGCCATTTTTTCTCCTAAAAAAATAAGTCTGTATTAAATAGCATTTATAGGTGCAATAGGTCAAGAGAGAGAGTGAATTTAGTTGCTTTGAAATACTTCTCTGAGAGTATTGATTTGGCGCACTAGGGCGTAGGCAGCTTCGGCCCCTTTATTATCTTCAGAAGGAAATTTTGATCGATCAGTTGCTTCTTGTTGATTGTTTGTCGTAAGTATCCCAAAGCTAATAGGAAGCTCAGAATCTAGAGATACCTGAAGGACTCCTTCAGTAATATATTTACACACGTAGTCAAAATGAGCAGTGTCTCCTTGAATCACGCAGCCTAAAGAAATAAGACCAATATAGTTCTTTTTTTTGCTTAATGCTTTTAAGACTAAAGGGATCTCAACCGCTCCACTGACCCAGAAAGTAGAAACTTGATCATCTGTGAGGCCTGTTTGTTTTAAAAAGTTTAGCGCTCCATCAAGCAGTCCTTGGGTGATATCTTTATTGTACTCAGCGACGACAATTCCAATCTTTGCATTCGTTCTTAATTCAAGGTTTAGGTTTTCAATGTTGAGAGTAGATTTCATAAATGATTTTCTTGCAGAATGATTTTTTTGAATTGATCTCAGCTCTTAAAAATTTTTTATAATTTATTAACTCATCAATTGAAATTAGACACATATCATATTTTTTAGCTAAAGTTCTTAACTCTTCTCCTTTAGCCATTTCTCCATTATCAGACATGATTTCACAAATAACACCCACGGGACTTAGCCCTGCTAGCTTCAAAAGATCTACTGTAGCCTCTGTATGACCAGGTCTTTCTTCTACTCCACCTTCTTTCGCAATTAACGGAAATATGTGGCCAGGTCTTTGAAAATTAACAGGAGTTGAATGAGGTTGAGACAAGAGCCTCAATGTATGGGCCCTATCAAAAGCAGAGATTCCAGTTGAGGTATTATCCTTGGCATCAATACTTACAGTAAATGCTGTCTGGTGATGGCATTCATTTTCTTGAACCATTAATGGTAAATTTAAAGATTGTGCCTTAGAAGCAGTAAGTGGAGCACAGATCAAGCCTCTTCCAAACTTAGCAAGGAAATTTATATTTTCATGATGAGCAAATTCAGCAGCGAGAACGAAGTCACCTTCATTTTCTCTGTCATGATGATCAGTAACGATAATTATTTTACCTTCTTTTAAATCTGAGATTGCTTTTTCTATTTTTTTTCTCACCAAAGTTTAATTATCTTAGTAACGAAGTTTAGTAAAGCTGAAATTAAGCTGTAGAATCTAAATTAATTTAAGTTCTTCTTTGATGATTGCTTCTAAAGGCTCATGGTGAAGTTTTACTTTATATTTAGAAATTTTAAATGAAATGTCTGGATTAATCTTACTTCTCATATTGCTGGTATCAAATTGAACCTTTGGGTAATGAGACATGACAGTTTTAAATTCTTGATCGATGACATATTCGAAATGCTCAAACCCTGAGTCGTAAAATTGTCCAGCTTTAGGAGAGGGAAGTTCGATGAGATCAATCTTGTGATGTTTGAAAACTAGAGGTTTATCAAGTTTAAATGAAGAGATAAGTCTTCCGTTAACCATTGATTCTATTAAAAATTTTGAAAATTCACTAAGTTTTATTTTCAAAAAATTGTATTCTTTAACAGTTTCTGTCCTGTAGCACAAATGATCGATCTGCCATTCATTGGGAAAAATAAGATTATTGTTTTTTAACTCAAAAAAAACATTTTCTAAAAAATTTAATGATTCTTTTATTAATTGATCCTTAGTCATTCGCCATTAAACTCTCTAAATATTTCATCAACATATCAAACTCTATATTTACTCTTGAGCCAACTTTGTAATTACGAAAGATTGTTTTTTCTAAAGTATGAGGAATAATTGTAACAGAGAAGACATCTTTATTTTCATTATGATCTGAAATAGTTAAGCTCGTTCCATCAATAGCAATAGAACCCTCTTTTACAATATACTTTTTATATTTTGGATCTATTTTAAATTTGAAGTTCCAATTGTCTCCGATCATTTCAATATCAGTAACTATGGCCATACTATTAACATGTCCTTGTACATAATGACCACCTAATCGATCTATGGGTCTTAGAGCAAGTTCTAAATTGATTTCAGAGTCTTGATTAATAAACCCCAGAGAAGTTTTTTCTAAAGTTACATGAACTGCTTGAGCGATAAATGAGTCATTATTTAATTGGGTTGCAGTTAAGCAAGTTCCATTAATGGCAATAGAGTCATTAACATTAATTTCAGAAATGATGTTTGGGCACTTAATTTCAAGCTCCTTACCTTCCTCTATATCTTTAATGGAGCTAATTTTTCCAACTTCTTGAATCAATCCTGTAAACATTTTTATGTCCTTATATCGATGAGTATATCCCCATCATCAAATATTTCTGTTTGGTGAGAGTATCTTTTAAGATCATTTAAATGAAGTCCTATATCTTTATTTAGGTTCTGTCCCTGGCCTAAAATTTTCGGGGCGATAAAGATCGAAAGTCTATTTGCAATGTCATGTTTAATAATTT
>JAHDHG010000186.1:0-1164 GCA_020631435.1 Bacteriovoracaceae bacterium
ATCCTACTGAAGATGATGATGAGACAAATGAGCAGGACGGAGAGTTGGAAGATGAAGTAGATCCTACATTTGAAGAAGTATGTGAAGCTTATGCTAAAAAGGAGAGTTCAAAGTTAGAAGCCGTTTATTCATATAGATATTGGGATGTTTTAAGATTTAGCTTTAAAACTAGAGCTGCATGCTCTCTATCAAAATGTTATGGAACAGGTATCAATGGAGATCAATTCTTGATCGACGATATGAAAACTATAAATAACAAAAGATATGAAAAGAAGAAACTTAAATTTGAGGGTGAGTCCATTATGAAACTTTGCTATTACCCAAAAGAAAAAGAGCAAAGAGAATTGATTCATAGTGAGAACATTGGATATTTAGAAGAAGTTGATGGAAACGAACAAAGAACAATTAAGATTGTAGATAATGAAGATGATTTACCACTTGTAGACTTATTCGCTTCAGGTGAAGGAAATAGAAGTATGGAAATTCATGCTCTAGGATCTTCTGAAGTCGATAGTGAGCTAGTTTTAACTTCCACAACTAGTAAATCAATGAGTTATGATTATATTGTTCATAATGCTGATGATTTAGATGCTCATACTTTTTACCATGATATATTTGAAATTCGGTTTATAGAAAACGGAGTAAGAGTTTACACTACGGAGGTTAATTTATCATTTAGAACTCACAGACCTCTTACAGAGTTATTACCTGAACATATAAATGTATTAAAGTTTGATCCTGATCCACTTTTTCCTTGGAATTTTGATGTTCAAGATTATATGAAAAATAAGTGGATTGCTTTAAAAGACTTGTCTTCAATATTTGAAAATAATGATTTTGTGATTGCTGATGCCGATAGTTTTAACTGTGAGGCAGTTGATCATAAGGGTAACAGAAATGTTGTGACAGAGGTAATATCAGATTCAGGTAAATCAATCAGATTAAGTGATGTTAATACAGATGGATTAGATATTATCAAAGGTGCTGCTAATCTATGGTTGAAAATAGAATGTACTGGAATATTCAATCAAGAAGAAACTGGCAGTGTCATAGAAGCAACAGAGTTCGCTCCACTTACAATAATTATAGATTAATAAAAAATCGAAGGCCGTGGTTTGTTACCACGGTCTTTATTAATATGGATTATTTTTTATCCAGACTACA
>JAHDHG010000186.1:1174-3429 GCA_020631435.1 Bacteriovoracaceae bacterium
AGGACTAAATACTTCAACTCCTGTTTCTTTTATTCTCCAGACTACATTTCTGAACTTAAATTTTAAATAAGATTTACTAGAACTTAATTCAGAATTGTCTAAAGCAATTGGATCTGACCAAGTAGAGTAGTTTCCATTTTTTTTAAGCATCAAATAAACTGTAAATGAGTTTGATCCCCTAGTGAGTTCCTCCACGGCAACAGAATTAGTTGTGACATTAAAGATTTTATCAATAGTTCTTTCGTCTTGTTCAACAATAAACCTCATGAAATATGTATCAGGCTTAAAGTCGCGCCAGTAAAAAAACGTTCTGGAGTAAAGAGTTGAAGAAAGAATAAGAGATAAGATTAAAAACTTCATACTCTCATTATAAGAGTAGAATTAATCTTTTAGCCACTTCTTAAAGAAATTTTTCCAATAGCTGTCAAAAAATTCTTTTGGATCAAATAACTTATCAGCGATTTTTTTGATTAAAGTTACCTTCCCAAGCATTTGATCTAGAGCTTCAGTTTTTATTTTAGAGTATTCCTGATCATTAATGTCGGCATTATAATCAATTGAGACAAAAGTTTTATTTAAATTACAGTTTTTATTTTTGGAAAATAAACTAAGTTTTAAAGAAAAGTCATCAAGAGCGAAATGAGGCAAGTCTTTTCTTAGCTTACAGTTTAATGTGAATTCTTTTTTATTTTTTTGGCATTGCAAATAAAACTTTGGGTATAAGTCAGAGCTCAGATTAGTTTGATTGGGGAGTGGTCTCAATCTAATTTTTAGAATATTTGTTTCAACCTGATCTTCTTTTTGAGATTTAACAACTTTTGATTCAATCATATCCATAACATTGATAGACAAAGTGTCTGAGATTTTTAAGAACTTATAACCATCACCATCAATTTTATGATACTGGCTAAAATCAGAAAGTTTATTTATCAACTCTTCTTTTGAAGGAGTGACGCATTCTTCATGGAGACCTTTGATTTCTGTAGAAAAGGACAAAAGGGTAAACAACAAGAATACAATCTTCATTTTTGATCCTCTATTTTGATATCATCTAAATCAACTTCATCTTCATCTTCTAAGTCATCTGTTCTCGAAACTTCTTCTTCTTCCATATTTGTAAGAGTCGCAACTAGTTGATCAAAGTCAATTTTCTCTAAAGCTATGTTAAGGCTTGAAAAAAGTTCTGAGATTTTTTCCATATCAACTTCATCCATCATGATGTCTAGCTTCTCAGCAAGTGCCGAAACTTTCTCAAGATCTTTTTCTAAATTCTTTCTAAGAAGTCTTAATTCTTTGGCAAGAATCTCTGTAGAGTCAGCAACAGTTTCAGATGACTTAACGACAGTTTTAGATCCGCTACAAGCAGATAAGATGACAAAAAATATAAGAGGGATGAGTTTCATTGCGGGAAATATAGCCCGCTAAATAAATATTGTCCACAAAGACTCGTGGACAATATTTTGGCGTTGCGTTATTTTTATTTCTTTTTTCTAGATACTTTCTTTTTTACAGACTTTTTCTTGCTAGCTTTCTTTTTTGTTGCCTTCTTAACAGTTTTTTTAGCTTTCTTTTTAACTTTTTTAGCTACTTTCTTGGCCTTCTTTTTAACTTTCTTAGCAACTTTCTTTGTCTTCTTTTTGACTTTCTTTTTGGCTTTTTTCTCCTTTTTAGGTTTGCTCTTAGCACCTAGAGAAGCTTCTAGCTTTGCTTGAAGTCCTGCTAAGTCTTTCTTTGCATTGTTCATAAATGATTGAGCATTCTTAAGTTCAGTTTTAAGAGTTTTATCAATCACTTTCTCAATTTTTGATTTTTCTTTAAGGAACTTTTTTCTTAAATCTTTCAAATCTTTATCAACATATGAAGAAAGCTCTTTTTTAGTAGTTTTTACTAATCCTTCTACATTTTTCTTTAGATCATTTAGATCTGAACTGCTGATGATTTTATCAACGTTTTTTTGAATTTTTTTCAGTCTTTTCAAAATTGTTTTCTTTGTCATTTGGTCTCCTTAATATGTCTTAATCAAAGTAAAATCCATTATGTTTGTTAATAGGTATTCTATACCCAAAACCAAAACTTTTTGTCTTCAACTTTATTATCGGACAGAATTGATTTCTCTTGAATTCTGACCTTGAATAAAGTTTTAAAACTTTGTCTACATCTTTACTTTCAAACCCCATATCTAGTAAATCTGACCTATCGTACCTGTAAGAGAGGATACACTCTAATATTGTATCTAAGACCTCATAAGGTGGTAA
>JAHDHG010000026.1 GCA_020631435.1 Bacteriovoracaceae bacterium
TACTACTACTACTACTACTACTACTACTACTACTACTACTACTACTACTACTATTCCAGCGTGTGCGCCAAGTGGTGGAACATGTACTACTAGTACAGATTGCTGTACAGGTTTAACTTGTACTGTCGGTGAAACTGGTGGTGTTTGTGGTACTACTACAACTACTACAACTACAACTACTACTCTGCCGGGCGAAAATTGTGCTGAAAATTGTTCAGTTACTTCAATTGTTAAAGGATCAGCCGGAGCTGAGTTGGATGAATTTCAGATCGTAGGTACTGATTGCTCAGGTAATGCATTCAGTAGTTCAAGTTTTGCTTCAGGTTCATGGGAATGGTTGAGTGGACCTGATACCCCAGCAAGTACTTCAGGAACAACAAATTTGACTGGAAATTTATTGGTGGATAATGAGCCTTGGCCAGATAATGATATTTCAGACTGGAGTTCTGCTCAAACTGTCATGAAGATAAATATGACTACTTCTGCTGCGAATACTTGTACTTTTTGCTACGCCTCCGCCGAAAATAAAGGTTCTTATGATCCATATGATTTAGAACTAGTAACTTGTCCATCTGGAGGAACAACTACAACTACAACAACAACAACAACAACATCTACTACTACTACTTTAGGTGGAAGTTGTTCAGGCAGTTGTAATGTAACAAGCATTCAGTCTCCTCCAGGTGGACCGATGACAGAGTGGACAATTAGTGGAACTGATTGTAATGGAAATATTATCAACAATTCTACGTTTACTGCTTCAGGAAGCACATGGGAATGGGTATCAGGGCCTTCAGCTCCTACACCTGTTTCATCTGGAAATATTCTATACAACAGTGGACAATTTGATTTAGACAGACCTGTAGATTTTATGTGGGATTTTAAAGGATCTAATGTAGTTAAAATTATTGCTCAAAATGCTATAGGCTCAGGGTCTTGTGAGTTTTGTTATGAAGATATAGGCAACAAAGGTAGCTATACTGGCTTTAACTTAGCAATTACTACTTGCCCGACAAGTGGAACAACAACTACTACAACCTCTAGTACCACTTCCACAACTCTAGCGATCTGTGATCAACCTTGTAACTGTGGTACTGGTGCTTGTCCAGGGACATTAAAGGTGAATACATATGGGTATGCAGGAGGTTTTATATTTGGTCATGAGGGAGATAGTACTCCTGATCCATGGGATTATAGATCTGAAATTTTAATTTCAAATGCTACAGCTTTTTCTAAATTAACTAATGTTAGTATTGATTTTGGAGATGGAACTATCGTTAACAAAGGACCATCTGACTTTACTAGTTTCGGTCCTGGAAATTTATTAATCACTGACCATATTTATACTTCGGCGGGAACTTATGATGTTGAACAAATTCTTACTTATAATAATGGCTTAGTTTCAGGGTTAAAAGGAAGATGGACTATTGACTCTGCTGGAAATATTACTCCTGAAGGAGGTTCAGGTTCTAGTACTTACTACAACCATGGATGGAATGAAATTAAAACATCAACTGAAGACCCACTTTATGGAAAATTTGATATCACAGGTTCTTCTTGTGGAAGTTATAATGTTACTAATACTATTAGGGAAATGACTAATTTTGAGGGATCTGCAGAATACCACGTCTCAAGTGGCTCTGCTGCTTGGGCAGCATCAGATACATTTACTGCTACATTAAGTTCTTCTAATAATACTGATTTTCCAGATAGAATTTGGACGCAAGTTGGCCCAACAGCTTCATTTAATACAGGGACAGGCTTAACTTTCCCTAGTTGGAATGGAATATCACCAACAACTAATACTTATCAGTTTGAAGTATCAGGTGATATGAATGGATCTGCACTATCTCCTGAATCACTTTCTCTTGGTTTAGAATTTGTTTGTGATGGTTCTGGAGGAACTAGTACAACAACGACGACTTCTAGTACCACAACTACACTTAATGCTTGTGTGAAAGACCCTTGTATGTGTGGATCTGGTAGTTGTGGGTCGACACTTGAAATTCAAACACTTGGTGTCAATTTTACACCGTTCAATTCAACGACCCCTACATTGTCTTCTACCGATACTCAAGTCTTAATTTATATGTCAAACGAATCAATTTCAGCAGGAACAACCATTACAATTGACTGGGGTGATGGAACAGTAAATAGTGTTACACAAGGAAGTACCATTGGAGGTAGTGGTTTGAACTTAGAAAATCTTGACATTCCTTCTCATACTTATGCTTCATATGGAGAATATGTTGCAACTTTATCTTTTACTAGTGATAGTGGTAAGTTTTTTAGTATTCAAGGTGTGAATGTTCTAGATTCAAGTTCTGCGAGTACTTATGGACTAACTTTCTTTAATCAAGATGGTGTTTATGCAACTACTTCAGTGGACCTAATGTCTTGTCCTTCTGGATGGGTAATGAATACAGGCTTTGATTCTTTAGTATCAGGTTCTCATTCATATGTAAGTTTATCTGGCACTTATTCATTTATGGGTGCTTCTGGTGCTGTCAATATTTCAGTTAGTATTCCAGGATCAGGTGCTATCGCTCATCAAGTTATGAACACATTTACAACAGTTAATACTTCTTCGAATACTTTTAATATTACGTCTAGCAATATTGTTCAAGTTGAATGTACTGGAGGAGCAGGAACTTCCGGCGGTGGGCTCTCTGGTGGAGGAAAATAACTTTTTTGCCCTTCGCAAATAAAATTATTTCGAAATTGCCCTAGTTATAGGGCAATTTTATTTCTGTAAAACTATTATTCAAATCTATCTAGTTTTTTTGACTTAATTTATAAAGCTATAGTTTATCTATCTGAATCGCCTGTAGAAGGATTTAGAGATTCATCAGATATTAAGAGAATATTTTAAAATTTATGTTAAGGGATTAAAGTATTGAAAAATCAACTAGAGAATCAGGTTTGCAAAAGTAATATAAATCATCGCCCTAGCAATAGGACAAAACCTTGCTCCTAAACACGGATCATGTCTTCCGTTTATACTTATATTTATATTCTCATTTTTAGTATTTACAGATTTTTGATCCTGGGAAATTGATGAAGGAGGTTTTAAATGACAAGTAATCTCTATTGGATTTCCAGAAGAAATCCCTCCTAAAATTCCACCATGATTATTTGATTCAAATCTTATTTTACCATTCACGTTAATCATTTGATCATTATGCTCACTCCCAAGCATCGAAGAGGCATTTATGCCAGAACCAAACTCTATTGCTTGGATAGCAGGAAGTGATAAAAATGAATATCCAAGTATGGCCTTTAAAGATCCATAAAATGAATTTCCTAAACCTTTAGGAAGATTTTTTACAATAATTTTAACTTCAGATCCTATAGAATTATTGTTTTCTTTTGCTTTTAAAATCTCATCTTTAAATTTTTGAGTGATTTCAAGTGGTGATTGTAAGACAGAATCGAGTTCGTTGACGGTACCAGAATATTTAACTGGTCCAACTCCAGATAAAAAAACTAAAAGATCTAAATCAATGTTCTTAGATTCTAAAACTTTTTTAGCAACAACACCTCCAATAATTCTTGTCAAAGTTTGTCTTGCTGAAGATCTTCCACCACCTCTATGATCTCTGAAACCATGTTTTAGAAAATAAGTATAATCAGCATGGCCAGGCCTAAACTTATCTTTTAAATTCGAATAATCCTTTGACTCTTGATTTTCGTTTTTAACTAAAACGCAAATAGGAGTTCCTAAAGTTTTTCCTTCAAAAACCCCGGATAGAATCTCAGGCTTATCTTTTTCATCTCTAGATGATTCAAAATCAGATTTTCCGGGTCTTCTTTTTTTAAGTTCATTCCAAAGATCTTCTTCATTTAAGCTTATTCCTGCTGGACAGCCTTCAATGATAGTGACATATCCTTTCCCATGAGATTCACCAGCATCGGTAACGATAAATTTTGATCCAAAAGAATTACTGCTTTGAAATATATTCATTTAAATATTGTTTTATCTCTTTTTGATTAAATTGTTTAGTGATGAGACCTTTATTATCTCTTAATATGAATTTTAGGCCCTTTTTATCATATTTCATGGCTTTGATAATCATATTTATGTTCTGAGCTTTAATTTTAGGTATTTTATAAGGAAGTTCTTGATATTTGCCTTCAAGAAAAAGATTGAAATGACAACCTCTAAATACAGCTTCTCCGTGTTTCCATTTTTTTTCTCCTTCTATCTTTTCTAAAGCATGAGCTAGCGTGTGACCGTAATTAAGAAAAGTTCTTTTTCCTCTATCCATAACATCATCAAGGTAAAATTTTTGTTTTATTTTGATGAGTTTTTTTATGTTGCTGAGATCAATTTTTTCTTGAAATTTTATATTAGAAATTAAAGAGTATTTAAACTCTTCACCTTTACCACTAATGATTTCTCTTTCTGGAAGCGTCTTTAGAAAACTAGAATTAATATAAACCTTTTTGGGCTCATGAAAAGAACCAAGAATGTTTTTATACTGATCTAGATTAACTGCAGTTTTCCCCCCATGCGCACTATCAATTTGGGATAGGTAAGTAGTAGGAATATTGATCCATTCGCATCCTCTCATATAAATAGAAGCTAAAAACCCAACAAGATCGCCTATGATTCCTCCACCGATTGCTATAAACCTAGAGTTTCTATTGGCACCTTTTTTTAAGCATTGAATTGCAAGTTTTTCTAAATATTGAATAGACTTATTTTTTTCTTTCGCTGAAATTGAAATGAAGTTTATATTCTGAGGAAGTTGATCTTTATATAGTTTCTTGATTTTTGAATCAATGATTAAAATATCAAAAGGCCGTAATTCCTTTATTGAAAATTTTTTAATATCACTTTTTTTAGATGAAAAAATTAGTTTACTCATTAATAACCTCGGAGATTTTTCTGAATTTCTCATCAACTGAATCTGTGCAATTTATTTTCATGGAGCATTTTAAATAATTCTCTAGTCTGCTTAATAGCAACTCTTTTGGGTTTTTAAGAAGAGGTCTTTCTTTGCTATTTATTCTTGGAAGAATTGTATCTATATCCTCATTTATGAATATCGTGATGTAATGTTCTAATAAATAATTCCGTGATTTTTCATACTCTAAAACTCCACCGCCTGGGAATAGAAGATGGTTTTCTTTGGGAAGCATTAAAAGTGTTTGATATTCTAATTCTCTGAATTGGTTTACATTATTATTTTCTAAAAACTGATTAATTCTCAACCCAAGATCTTTTTCAATAAGTGAGTCTAGATCAAAACTTGGATAATGTTCTTTAAACTTCTGATGAAGAGTTGATTTCCCAACTCCCATAAAACCACAAATTGCAAATTTATTTTTTAAGTTTTTCATAGATGAATTTTTTTAGTCTATTCTTATCTTCAATCTCTCTATCAAACCAAAGTTCAAAGTTTTTAATTGCCTGCCATATTAACATTGAGAGGCCGTCTAAGGTGTTTATCTTTTTTGTAACATGATAACTTAAGTTAAAGACAAATTCTCCGTTAATATCTAAAGGAGTAGTATTAAATACTAAGTCGAAGTCTTGTTTTCTAAAATCCTCTAAATTTAAGCTGTTTTTCCTGGGACTTCTGTTAAACCTCGATGAATTAGGATAGAGAAATTTAATACTTTCCGATACATCTCCTGCTCCTATTATAGCTACAGATTTAGGATTAAGCTTGTTTTCTTCTACGGCTTTTTTTATTCCATAAATATCTGTATTCCAGCATTGTTTTTTGCCGAAATGATAAGTGTTGGCATATTGAGTCTTTTCTACAGAATTATCGAATAAAAAGAGTGATTTGTTTTTATTAAAATAATCAGCTTTAAATGGATTAGTAATATTAATGCCTTCTATCTCTGGATTAATTTCAGACTCATTGAAATATAGCTTATATTCCATTTGTTCAGAATATTCACTTGATATAATTTGATAAATTTGGGGTGAGAGTGATTTCTTAATATGTCTCCCGCCAAGTAGTCCTAAAAGCATAAGTTTAAAATACTCTTTTTTCTCTTGAATTGAAATTAGATTTATTTTTGATTTTAAAATGTATAAATGAAAATATTTATTAAACTTAGTGAGAGTACTTTCTTAAAAAAAACATTGAAAAAATTACAAAAAAGATAGATTTCTGACCTGATTTTAGTACATTGTCTGAATTGCAAGGAGAAAATATGAAAATGATAATATCTATTACTATTATTTTAGCTAACTTAAGCTTTGCTCAAAGTAGTTACAAATCTTACCCCAAGGAAGAAGCATTTGATTATAAAAAGATTGATGCTCATGACCTTGAGACATTTATCTGCTCAACAATGGAAAGTGATGATCCCAACTATTACCACTTAGAATTTTCTAAATCTGAAAGAAAAGCACAATTGTTTTTACTAACTTCAGAAGGGCCTAAAGATGGTTACATCACCGAGCTTGAAGCTGGGATAGGTGGTTTGTTTTTAGATGGAATTATAAAAAAAGATCGTACTAGCTTTGATCATATTTTTTGGTTCTCAAGATTGATAGAAGCTCCTTTAATTAGAGTGGGACATTTTTATGGCTTTGATTACCCAAGAGAAGAGCTTATTTGTGAAGAGATGTAGTTTACAGATATTTTATTAGAAAAAATAGAACTCTTTATTTAATTAGATCTTTAATTATGTAAAGAGTTCCTTCTTCATTTTAACTAAACTTACGAATAGTCTTTTTTTTACTCTTCTTAGATGTTAAATTGCAAGTGTGTTATTAGATAAATCTAAAATTATTGCGGGTCCTTGTTCAGCTGAGTCTCAAGAACAGCTTAGAGCTGTCATCATTGAGCTAAAAGAACTAGGTATCACTAACATGAGATGCGGGATCTGGAAGCCAAGATCTAGGCCTGGGAGCTTTGAAGGAGTAGGTGAGGAAGGTCTTAAGTGGATCAAAGAACTATCAGCTGAATTTGATATTAATATATTTATTGAAGTCATCAATAAAGAACAAGCTGAATTAGCACTTTCTTATGACATTGAAAATTATTGGTTAGGTGCAAGAACAACTACTAATCCATTTTTAGTTCAAGAGATTTCTAAGGCATTAAACAATAAATCTAAGACAGTCTTAGTTAAAAACCCAATCGCTCCTGATCTAAACCTTTGGCTTGGTGCCATCGAAAGAGTAGAAAAGTTTAATCCCCAGACAAAGATTATTGCCCTTCATAGAGGTTTCAGTACCTTTAACTTAGGCTCCTCAAGAAATAATCCTTTGTGGGAGATAGCTTTTCAGCTTAAAGAGAAAAAAGAATCGATAGAAATATATTGCGATCCAAGTCATATAGCGGGAGACAGTAGACAGATTCAGTTTTTTTCTCAAATGGCACTTGATTTAGGCCTGACTGGTTTATTTATCGAAGTTCATCCTGATCCTGTTAATGCCTTAAGTGATGCTGATCAACAATTAAATTTTTTACAATTTAAAGATCTTTTAGCTGGATTGAGTATAAAAAAGAAGCCTCAAGACTTAACTCTTGATGAGTTGAAAATTTTAAGGTCAGAGATAGAAAAGATTGATAAGTCCATTATCCAAAAGCTTGAGGAAAGGTTGAATCTTTCTAGAAAAATTGGAAAAGTTAAAGAAGATAATGATCTTCAAATTTTTTCATATCCAAGATATAAGGCCCAGATAAAAAACTATTGTGATGAATTTGATCTAGATTCTAACCTAATAGAGCAATATTATAGACTTGTTCACTCTTTTTCTGTGAAAGTTCAGTCTGAGAATAAGTAAAATTTACATATTTGATAGTTCGAAATCCAAAAGCATGTTAACAAACAGCATAAATTTTTATGGAGATTTTATGAAAAAGATAATTTTAGCAATTCTTGTTTCTTTGAGTTCTTATTCTTTTGATATGAATATTATGGCTTGTAACGGATCAAATCTTTATTCTGGTAATAATAATATGGTTGAAAATGTGAGATTTGTTGTTATTGCTCCAAATGGTAATGTTCATGACCCTGTGATCAGTATTTTAAATTATTGGAATCAAGGTGAGCATTTTCAATTAACACATCTTCCATTTTCAAAAGATAATCAAGTTTCAAATAAGTATAACTCAAATGGTAATTCTCCTTTTGGAGAAATTGAATTGAACCTATTCACAGATGCCAAGTCTCTAAAGTTTTTAGATCAAAAATCTGCGGGTGGATTTGACGCAACGCTAGAAGGCACATTGAATTGGACTGATTTTACTGGAATCACAACTTACAATGTTGATTGTGAAGTTGTTTCAGAACTTCTGTAAAGATTACAAAATCTCAAGTTCTTTAGACATTCTAAACTACATTTAATAAAAGGAGAAGATGAAAGGTCTTCTTCTTTTTTTTTCCATAACACTATTCTCTCAAGTAGCCAGAGTTCCTTTAGATAATTCATTGCCCCCTGCAAATGATCTTACTTTTAGAGGTGAGAAGCTATCTAGTGATGAGTCTAAACTTTTAATTAACAAAATAGATATTTCTGAACTTGATCCTTCAGAAAATTCAATTTGGGAAAACAAAATAGTTACCCTTGACTCTAAGTTTGATTCCATAGATCTCAATGCAGGAGAATCTGTAAACTTCAAATCTTTTCTTAAATCAAGAAATATTTTCAGGTTTAATGCTGAGAAAAAATCTGGAGACATTAAAACACTTTATTTAGATAGATATCTTCATACAGCAATTCTAAGAAGAAACTTTTTAAGAAAACTTGGATACAAAATTCCAGCAATTAAATACTTGAAAAATTTGAAAGTAAACTTTGAATCAGGTGAAGAGTTAGCTAAGTTTAAAGAGCAATTAAGATTCGATACAGCAGCAGCGAGTTCTAGGTGGATTGTTTCAGAAAACGAGTTTGAAATTGTGCTTAGAGACCTAGCTGTCATAGATCTAGGAAAAGATAATCTGTACAACGTGGCGATGGGTGTTCCTCCAAAGAGTCTTAACTCAAGAACATTAAGATCATTGGCTTTAGCTTATTCTTTATTGGATGTGAAAGAGAGCGTTAATAGGTTTAAATGGAATTCGTGTGAAGTTAAAAGTAAAGAATTAGTTCTCCCTCATTTCTTTGATTTCAGTTTTTATACAACTGATATTCATGATATTTCTTGGATGGCAAAGAGAATTTCAAAACTTTCAAGAAAAGACTTAATGGAAGTGTTTGAGTATTCTGAGTTGCCTAAACCAGTACAAGTTTTACTTTTTAATAAATTAGTTTCAAGAATTAAAACATGTCTAGAGACTTTGAAAATCTCTCATGACTCTTCAAAATATACTTATAATTCAAATCCCAAGTTTAGGCCTCATCTTCTAAATGGAAGAATTTCAAAAATTAACTGGGAAGAAGAGGGTTATGCTGCAAGGTTTGCAGGGGAAGATAAGAAGAGTCCTTTAAGTGAAACTGGTCGATACTTATTAACTCTTATTCAATCTTTTGGAATTGATAATGCTGTCAATCAGTTAAATAAGCACTTAAGTGCATTTGATCCTAATGAGATCAGGCAAGATTTAGCTGAAGAGCAGTTCCAAATAGGACTTAAGCACTTTGTAGATACTGGTGAGTTCTTGCAATTCCCTGTGACTTCATGGACTTCTCCTGTTTTAGACGGAGAGCTAATTTTATCAAGAGATGTGGTTGTAGGTAATTATCTTGGGACTAATAATTTAGTTCAACTTGCTGATACTTTTGGTTTTGCTATAAGCCCTGGTTTTGTCCTAGGGTTAGAAAATATTCCTCATGCAAGAGGAGCTACTTTTGGTTTAAATGTTAACTATGTGAAAACATTTACTCATCTTAAACCATTAAGAAGTTTGAAGCTGGCTTTTAAAGAAAAATATAGAAACATGATAGTTCCTCTTCTTAAAAGAAAGTTAACGAAATCTATAGAACTTTTAAAAAATAGAGAGTTTGAAACAGATGTTGAGAAGCAAAGTTATATTGAAGAGACCTTTAAAGAAATTTCAAATCATTTGGGAACAGGGGAAAGTATTTTAATTACAGAGAAGTTTTCTCCATCGGCTAATGCTTCAATCGTCATACCGTTAGCAAATACTGGCTTTACTTCTCAGCTTGGAATCTCTGGAAAAGACATAAAAATTAGCAGAACTCAAATTTATAGAAAAGATAGCAAAACAATTCAAATCTTCGAAGATAAAGGTCATGGATTTGGTCATACACTTTCTATGGATTTAAGATTCAAGGTTCCAATCTTAAGGTATCAAAGAGAAAACTTAAGAGGAGATTATGACATTAATGTTTATCAACTTAATGTTGATACCGATTTAGATAAAAATCCCAATTTCTTATCAAACTTTTTTGCTTTTCATGATTTGCTAAAAAACGGCTCTATTGAGATGCTCTCTGAAATTGCTCCTCCAAATAAATTGTCTAGTAAGTTTAATGATATCTATCAAAGATTTAGTCTTCTTTTTTGGAGAAATAAAAAATCAAATTTATCAACTCACTATAATTTAGAGACTCCTTCAGGGCTAAAAGGTGAATACATCACCCATTACGAAGTTCATAGAAAAGGGTTTAATTATGAGGCCTTTGTTAAGGAGTTAATTAATTGGCAGTTTAAAAGAATCTCAGATGATCTTAAATGGGCGAATAGTATCTGGAGAAACAGTGATGAAACCTTTCTTGGATCTGGTAAAAGTGAAGATGTTGCTTATGAGGCCCAAGTTATTGATGACAAAATAAAAAAAGAATTTGTTTCTTTTTCACTGAATTTCAAAGGATGGGCAAAAAAGAAAAAAAGGTTAACTAAGCTACTTGAAAAAGTGAATGATGAGTTTAAGGTGAAATTATTTGATATTAACCAAGTTCATGATATCAAAAAGTTAAATCTTTATGACGTGATGGCAACACTTTATATTTATGAAGATGGTATAGAGAAATTAAAGTCGATACCTAAAGATGTATTTATTAGAATGGCATATGGAGAAGAAAAAAAGAAAATTCCCAGATGTTCTCAAGTTAAACTTTATGAACTTTCCGATGGATCCAAAGTACCTAATTGCGGAAAATATAAGTCATTAATCAATGATCATTCTAAGTGTGAAGAGCTTTCAGATTCAATAGAATCTAGCAAATGTTGGTCTAGATTATTCAGTAATTTTTCAAAAGAACTTGGTGTATCTAAAATTATGCAGCTTCTCCCTAATACAGATTATTATTTGCAAGCTCAGGTAAATGGGTTTAGATCAAACTCAGAAGTATTAAATGAAACTATTTATTCTAGATCTTTTGGAAAACTTCATTCTAAATATCCTTTTGGCATTTTAAATACTATTCAAAGAAGATTAGGGATTAACCAAGGTGAATTTGAAGGACATTGGTTGAGGTTAAGGCCATGAAATATGTAGTTTTACTTTTACCTTTTCTTATGTTTTCTCAAGATCAAAATATCTTTTATAAAGATCAATGGGGATTAAAGAATACGTCGCAAATTCAAATGATTAGAACTAGCGAGCTCAATCAAAAAAAAGTAGCTGGTATCAAAGGGATGGATATAAACTGGAGTATCCCAACCCTAACGAGACAACCAGTCATCGCTGTTATTGATAGAGGGTTAGATTTTGATCATCCAGAGTTTAAAGGAAGAGTTTGGAGAGATCCAGATTGTAAAATTAAAGATCTTCCTAAGGCATGTTTTGGTAAAAACTTTTTAGTTGCAAGGCCCGAAAAAGTAGCTGAGAAAATCTTAGCCGCTAAAGGTTGTGAAGATGCTAAAGAATTCTGTGAATCTCAGGCATTAAATTCTGTTAGCGTTTTAGATGATAGTGGTCATGGAACTCATATTTCAGGAATTATTGCTGCTGCAAATGACAATCAAGGTGTTGTCGGTGTTTTACCTGAAGCTGTGATTATGCCACTTAAGGTTTTATCAAATGAGACTAAGTCTTTTAGATATAAATCCAAGAATATGAGTGATTACTTCGCCAGGGCGATTGAGTTTGCAGTTGATCATAAAGTTGATGCTATAAATATGAGTGTAGGTTTTCCTGATCTCGTTTTAACTAAGAGATTTAAGAATGCCCTTAAAAAAGCTGAAGAAGCTAATATTCCTCTCATTGTAGCAGCGGGAAATAATAATAAAGATTTTACGGTCTATCCTTGTAGCTTTTCAAATGTCATTTGTGTGGGAGCGATCAATCATATTGGTGAAATTTCAGAGTTTTCAAACTTTGGTCATAAAGTAGATTTTCTTGCTCCTGGTGATCATATCATTTCAACTTATCCAAGGTATTTAGAGTCTGAAAAAATGAGAGTAAATGGCTACGAAGTGATGAAGGGATCATCAATGGCAGCTCCTTATGTCACTGCTTTGTTTGCAGCTCTTAAGTCTAAAAATCCAAATAAATTTACTGCTGATTTAATTTCTATCGTTGCTAAAAATTCTAAAAAAATATCTGATGATAGAAAGTTTTCAACTTACGGCCTAATCGATTTTAATAAAAGTTTAGATTCTAATACTGGGCAAGATTTTTTAGTAAATTTAAAAGATATTCCAAAAATTAAAGTGGGAAGTGATTTAAAGCTGAAATTACCAATTGAAATCACTAATTTGAAAAACTTTAATAAAGATATTGTTATAAAGATTGAATCAAAAAGTAGCGAATTAGATATTGAAAGTAAAGAGATTACACTTGGGGTAGGGAAGAATTCATTAGAGTTACTAGGAAAAGTAGAGAATCTCTCTGTAGATATGATTCAAAAATTAAAGCTTAGTATCCAAATTGGATCTAATACTTACAAATATAATTTGAATTTGGTTTTAGTTTATGACTTTGATCTAAATCTACTTGAAAGGTTCAAATTACCAGAAGATGATCTCAGACTTGTTCATAAATTAGGAACGAGGAAAACATCTTTCCTTCAATATATTCATCATTATCAATCTAGATTGAATAATTTAGAATATTTTTATAGCAATCCTTTGAATAGGAAAAATTCTGAGGTGAGAGTTCTAATTGCCTCGGAAGGAAAATTTAAAAAACATGCTTTGTTTTTTCCTAAGAATGAAGAAGTACAATATATAATTAAAGGTGATTATAACCTTGATTCTAAAAATGACTATTTAATTCTGACACTTGATAATAGTTATAACCAACATTTTTATTTTTATGCTGAGAACTTTAGAAAGCTTTATGAAGGTGATTTATATAGATGGACTTATCAAGCAAAGTCTTCAGTTGTCTTGGATAATAAAAAACCTCTTTTGAATTTTGAAAAAAGATTACCAAAGTTTAATTGGATTAAACATAACCATGAAGTTTTAGGAGAGATACTGATCCCTATCATTAAGCGTGATGGTAGAAGGCCGAAACTTGATACTTCAGATGACTTATTAGATATCGATGATATTGGAATCAGAACTAGGTTCTTTAAGCTGATACCAGATGAAAATATTATTAGTCCGAGAGTATTTGATTCACCAGAATTTAAAGATCAATTAGTTCAAAAATTTAATATTCCTAGTTCCGATGATATAAAAATTCACCAGATAATTAACTCCAGTTTTGATGAGTTGAATTTATTAATGAGTTATGGGCAAGGTCTATCATTGACTTATTTTACTTCTAAGTTTGAGAGAACATTTAACCTTGTTTCAGCAAAACCAGTTTTTAATTCATTATTGAATCTTGCAACATTTATTAACTTTGGACTTGTTGATGATCAAAGCTTACTTTTTCAATTAAGTGATAAGAGCCTGGGGAAGCTAGCTTTATTAGATCTTAAAAGTCAGAGCTTAAAAGAAAGCAATATTAGTACAAATAACTGGAAAGATCCTTTTTTTGGATTTATTGGAGCTGATCAAAATGAGCAGTTTGTTAGCTTCTTTGAGTCAAGATATTGGATTCATTTTTTTAGTGAAAAGTTGAATGATAAAGTTGAAATCAATAGAGAAAGTTCTTTTCCAGGAATAGACTTTAGTGAAGGTCTTGAGCCTATTTATGTTAATGGATTACTTGGTGTTTTCATTAACTCTACCTTGATTTATGGCAATCATTTATATTCTATATCTCAAAAAGAGTCAGCTATATCAAGGCCCTTATTTACATCTTTAGAGATCCCTAAAAATTGTGCATATGTACTACCAGAAATAATTGAAAATGAAAAATCAAGTACATATCTATTTAACTGTAAAATTAATGACCATGCTTTTTTAGTGAAATATCCTTTAAATTATTAATTTTTGATGTCATTTTGGCACCTTTTTCTATGAAGTGGTTTCCTTTTTACCGCAAAAAACTTACATCGCTTTAAGGCACTTTACGAAGGGTTAAAAGTACTAGAAATTAGTTTTAAGAGCTACAAAGTTCAGGAGTAACTTTTGTATAAAATACAAAGATTGCATCTTTTGGGTGCTAAAGGAGAGGTAATGAAAAATATTTTAAAGGTATCTTTATTCAGCTTCATTTTTGCTGTGTCAATGACTTCTTGTTCTGGGAGTTATAATGATGGCGGATCAGGTGCTTGTGTTGGAGGATGCGGTCCAACTTATTCATGGTTAACGTCGCCTAATGCTTCAGCAGATGCATTTGTTGATTCATTAAATTATGTAGATGGAACTCTAGGATCTTATGTTGAATTATATTCTGATGAGACATATAGAACTTATGAACCAGGACAAGAAGAATGGTTTGTAATTTGGGATGACTACTTTGCAGAATATAAAGCTGTAAGTCTTCAGTATATTAGAGCAATTGAATATTATGATTATGTGAGAAATACTGATTCTCTAGCTTCAGAGTTCAGAGCAATTGAAGCAGATGATATTGCAGCAGGAAATCTTTATGGAGACTATTGGGGGGATGATTATGAAACTGTTGATTATGATGAGTGGACTGATAGTTTTTGGGGAAGACATTCTGGCTATGAATATGAAGATGAAGATGAAACTACTGATGTAAATTTAATGGCAGCAAAGAAAGCTGAAGCACAATTTTTAATGATGGCTTCTGCTGTTTCTTACGAATTCAAAGTAAATTTATCAACTGCGATGAGTTTAGTTACTCTAGGTAAAAAAGTTGAAGCAATGATGTCAAAAGGTGAGTTAACAACTGAAGATGAAATTGTTCTATCAACAGACCTTTCTAAGCTGACTGGAGTAACGCTTTCTGATTTACAAGAAAAGTCAAAAGAAGAAATTCTTGAAAAAGCTTCAAAGTCAGTTGGAACTAGTGCAGCAAATTTAGAGCAAAGAATTCTTCCAGAAATGTTTGGAATAGAAATTTAGTTTTTCACATTAATAAATATTCTTTACAAGAGGGAGCTTATAGGCTCCCTTTTTTGTGTCCAAAATTGATACATTTTTTTGCCTCAATATTTAAAAGTAAGTTTTAGAGGTTTTACAGATTTTTCGATAAATTTTATCCTTAAATTCTAATTATCTTTAAGGAGAGAAAATGAAATTATTACTATTACTATCTTGTTTATCTTTTAGCGCACTTTCAATTGATCATCATGAAACAATTTTTGAAGTTTGGTGTAAAACTGGAAGTTCAACTTCAGCTGCAGTTAAAAAATTAAATAAATCTATCGCTTCAGCTGGTCACGGACTAGTTGGACATCATCTAAAAGTTAAATCTGTATCAGCTCCAAGTATCACTACTGACGCTCATGCTCTTCATCATGAAGTTGTTGCTTGTGCTACTGTAACAGCTGTTAAGTCTCACTAAGTTTTACGGAGGCCTAAATACTAGGCCTCTTTTTTCATTAATTTTTCTAAAAAATCAAAAAATTCTGGAAAGCTAATTGAGATTATTTCTTTTTCTTCCTTAGTAATCTTAAAATTTTCATTTATAAGCTGGTAGATTTTTTCAGTTAATAGAATCCTATGATCTTCAGATTGAATTGATCTCACATTTAGAAGATTATCTCCCTTGATGACTAAATTACTTTTTTCAAGTTTTGAACTTGGAATCATTTGTAAGATAGATTCTAGACGATCACTTTCTTTTAGCCTTAATTCTTCGGGGTTTTCAATGGTTACCAGTCCAGATGCTTTAGAAAATAGTAACGATAAAATAGGAATTTCATCAATGATAAAAGGAAGATCATCTTTTGATATCAGATCTAAATTCTTTAAATTCTCGGTATACTTTACTTCAATGTCTGCTACCTGTTCACCTAATTCATTAGTTTGATGATGAAGAGTTATATCTGCGCCCATTTTTTTTAGAATTTCTAATGATTTTGACCGAGTGGGATTTATTAGTACGTGTTCTAAGTATAAATGAGAATTTTCTTTAAGAATGGCAAAAACGATTAGAAACATTGCTGATGAGATATCACCAGGGATATTAACCTCAAATGAATTAAGATTATTACTTGGAAGTAGTTCAATATGATTTTGATGAATTGTAATATTAGCTCCTAAATTCTTAAAAGAAAGCTCGGTATGATCCCTGGAATCTATTCTTCCATTTAACTTAAGATGTATTCCTGATATCAATGAGAAAAATAGTAGAGAAGATTTCACTTGCGCACTAGGTTTATCAAGTTCGATGAAATTTTCTTTAAGTTCAATTTGCGAGTCAAAGATTTTTAATGGAGCTTTGTCATTATTTGAAAAAATCTTGGCGCCAAGTTTTTCTAAAGGGTTAATTATTCTTCCCATGGGCCTTCTGGATAGAGATGTATCACCAATTAAAATACAATTAATATTTTTGGCAGCTAATACACCTGCCAAGACACGCATTGTTGTTCCAGAGTTTCCGCAATTTAAGGGGACGTCAGGATTGATTGAATAAGCTTCGGAGTTATCCGTTATAAGAGTTTCTTCACGAGTCTCGAATTCCATGCCAAGCTTTTCTAAGATTTTCTTGGTACTTAGAACATCTTGACCCATGGCCAAGTTTTTAATTCTACAATTTGATCTAGAAAGAGAGCTAAGAATAAGATATCTATGACTAAGAGATTTATCGCCTTTAAGATTAAATTTAATCATGATTTTAAATATCATTTGGACAAGAAGATTACGATCTTTTAAAATTTTATAAATAATGTTCAAAGGATATTGCATTGAGTCAGTCAAAAAGTTCGAAAGGCCTATTAATTATAATTTGTTTAGTCTTTGTCTTTATGCTGGCGTTCTTTTTATTTGGTGTATTTGCAGTCAAAGGATTATCTAAATCTGGTGGCTCGATAGATACGGAATCTCTTTTAATATCTGAAGGAAGTAGTTCCAGTGAAATTGGAGTTGTTGAAGTTAAGGGAGTTATTATGGAGTCTGATAAAACTATTCAGCTCCTACATAAGGCAGAAAAAGATAAAAGTATTAAAGCGATTCTTTTAAGGATTGATAGTCCCGGAGGAGCAGTAGGGCCCACTCAGGAAATTTATGAAGAAATCATTCGTATTGATAAAGATAAGCCTATCTATGCAAGCTTCTCTAGTGTTGCTGCGAGTGGAGGGTATTATTTAGGAGCTGCTTGTAGGAAAATTTTTACAAACGCCGGGACAATCACTGGCTCTATTGGTGTGATCATGCAGTTTATGGATCTCTCAAAACTATATGAATGGGCCAAAGTTAAACCTGAAACCATCAAAGCTGGAAAATATAAAGATGTTGGAAATCCCGCAAGAAGTATTAATGATGAGGAAAAAGCATTAATGGATAAAATGATTGCTGGCGTTCATCAACAATTTATCAATGATATCTTAAAAAGAAGAGAATCCATTTTGAAAGCTGATATCAATGAGTTAGCTCAAGGACAAATTTTTTCTGGAGAAGAAGCAGTTGATCTAGGCTTAGCTGATCAAGTAGCAGGTTTGTGGGCAGCAGGGAGAATAATTCATCAAGAATTGGAATTAGAAAATAAATTTGATCTTAAATTTATAAAAAAGAAAAAAAAGTTTAAGATGATTGATCTGTTTGGTGACTTAGAAGAAGAAGTAAAATCATTTCTGTTTGAAAGTAAATTGCCAATGTTTCTTTTTAAGTAATGGATTATAATTTAATCATAAATTTTATTAGCACAAATCTACTTGCTGTAGTTATTGCTATCGTTACTATTTTTTTGTTTTATTTTTTATTTTTAGATAGAAATAAGGCCAAGGGACTATCTAGAAAATATAAACATTCAATTTACGAAAAACAATCACAGATTTTTTTAAATGCTACTCATTATCTAATTTCAGGAAATAAAGATCTTGCCATTAAAGAATTTTTAAATGCTGTAGAATTAAACAAAGAAACAATTGATACTTATCTTACTCTTGGAAGACTTTTTCGATCTAATGGTGAAATTGATAAAGCTGTAAGCATTCATAGATCAATAGCAGCGAGAGAAAATATCTTAGAAGCTACTCGTCTAGAAGCTTTAAAAGAATTAGGGAAAGATTTTGAAAAAGGTGGGTTTTTAGAAAAAGCATTAGAAACTTACAAGGACGTCTTAAAAGTTAATAAAGAACAAGTAGAAGTTTTAAAATCAATATGTAGGATTCTTGAAGATTTAGAAGATTGGGAAGAAGCTTTGAAGTATAGAAGACAACTTGCAAATCTTTCATCTGAAGAAAATTTAGATACGATCTCTCATATTTACGTAAAACTTGCTTATGAGAATTTGAATCAAGGAGAGTTCTCAAAAGCTTTTGAAAAAGTTGAGCAAGCGTTTCGTTTTTCTCCAAGTATTTCTGCTAAAATTATTCAACTCAAATTATATTTGATCACTGGAAAGATGGATTCTGCTAAAACTTTAGTTTTAGAAATGATCAACGAACATGAAAGTTTTTTGAACTCCATGTTTCATGAATTAGAACAATATAAAACCGATGATAAGGATTTAGAAAAAAAATACTTCGAAAGATTAGTCTCCTTAAAAGAGTTTTTCTTAGAGACAGATTTATCTGAGTTAGAGGATAGACCGTCTGTCTTTATTTCCAAAACTAGAATGCTTAAAAAATTAGGAAGTCTAGATGAGGCGTATGATTATGTTAAATCATGGACTAATCAAAAGGATGCAACTTCCGAATTAATTAAGATTGAACATTTTAAAATTTTACAAGAATTGAATAAATCAAAAGAAGCAACAGAGGTTGCTGCAAATTTAATTCATCAATTAGAGAAGGCCTCTACTGCACATTTTTGCTCTAATTGCGGTTTTAAGTCTGATGAAATTTTTTGGCGATGCCCTCAATGCTTTGAATGGGAAACAATAAACTTTAGGCTAAGTCTATGACATCTGAAAATATTTTATTTGCTTTGGGTTTAACTCTCTTTGCTGGATTATCAACTGGTATTGGATCAGCTCTTGCATTCTTTACTAAAAGAACAAATAAGAAAGTACTTTCTATTGCCTTAGGATTTTCTGCCGGAGTCATGATTTATATTTCCTTTGTTGAAATATTTTTTAAAGGACAAGATCTTTTAGTGCAATCTTTTGGAGAAAAAAAAGGTGTGATTATCAATGTAATAAGTTTCTTCACAGGTATATTGGTAATTGCCTTGATTGATAAACTTATTCATATGTTGGGTATTGAAAACCCACATGAGGACATGCAAGTAGAAGACTTAGAAAATCCAGAGAAGAGAGCAGATTACAAAGCTTTATATAAAACTGGACTTATTACCGCTTCAGCTATTGCCATTCACAATTTCCCAGAAGGATTGGCAACTTTCTTTAGTGCACTCCAAGATCCAAAGATGGGTATTGCTATTGCTATGGCAGTCGCCATTCACAATATTCCTGAAGGAATTGCTGTTTCTGTTCCTATTTACTACGCAACGGGTAGCAAGAAAAAAGCATTCTTTTATTCTTTTTTATCCGGTCTCTCGGAGCCCATTGGTGGATTAATTGGTTACTTTTTTCTTGCTCAATTCATGAGTGATACTCTTACTGGTTGTATTTTTGCTGCAGTTGCAGGAATTATGGTTTTTATAAGTATTGATCAGCTTTTACCAGCAGCGAGGGAATACGGAGAACATCATCTTTCCATTTATGGATTGATTCTTGGAATGGCCGTCATGGCATTAAGCCTGATTCTTTTTATCTGACTTTTTTGTTCTTGTCTTTTTTTTGATATCTTAATTTTAAGATCAAAAAAAGGATTTTTATGTTCGGTTTTAATTCAGGTGGTGGGGGTACTATTCAAGTTTCTAACCCTACAAAAAAAGCATTTATTGTTAAAACTTATTTTCATGTCTTCTTAGGTCTCGCTATGTTTATGGCCATGATTTTTGGTATGTATTCTACCGGGTTAGCTTCTAAAGTTATGTCTTTAACTGCTATGATTCCATGGTTGGTTGTCCTTTTGATTTTTAATCTTGCTGTTGGTTGGGCCTCTGGAATGGCATATAAAGTTAAAACTCTAAGTGGACAATACCTTGCGATGACTTTGTTTATATTTTTATGGGCCATTTTATCTCTTCCACTTTTTGGACCTTTATTTAGAGGGCAGGGTGAAGTCGTTATTAACGCTGGGCTTGTCACTTTAATTTCTTTTTCTTTGCTTACCTTAGGTGTTTATCTTACTAAAACAGATTTTTCTTTTCTTGGTGGAATATTAAGATGGCTTGGTATTGTTGCAATTGCTTGTATTGTAACATCGATTTTAGGGCCTTATCTTTTTGGAACTTCATTTAACTTTCATTTAGGTACTTGGTTTTCTATCATGATGATTGCTTACTCTGGTATGGCCATCTTATACAATACTTCAAAAATAATGTTACATATGCCAAGTTCAAGTAGGTATGTAGGAGCTTCTCTAGCTTTAATTGCAGATATTATTATGATGTTCTGGTATATATTGAGATATATGAGAAGATAACTTTTTGCCTCAAAAAGTGGGTGATTCTACCTGAGAATTAATTATTAATCGAATTTTATACTCATTTATCGTTTTTTTTTTATTTCTGATAATCTACTAAAGATTTAAAAGATTTATTCCGAATAAGTCCAAAATAGCTTTATAGATAAACAGAGGTACGTTTGTGAGATATCTAATTTTTGTATGCATTCTTTTTCTTGTTGGTTGTAATAACCAAAACTCTCATTTGTTTGATCCCGGAGCTGCTAATGTTTCTCCTGCTAATGTAAATCTTTCTCCTTTAGCACCTGGTCAATGTGCTGAACTTGGAAAGAGTTTATC
>JAHDHG010000027.1 GCA_020631435.1 Bacteriovoracaceae bacterium
GTTCTCCACCATGATCAACCCTCCTAGGCATAACGATTTTAAAGGTTTCAAAGAATTTGATCTTCAAGACGAAGATCCAGATTATAATGAAGTTAGAACATACTTTTTACCTAATATATCTTTGTCTTTTAGTTTTTATAATTTTTTTCTAGCTCATCAAGGCAAATACAATATCTATGCAAAAAAAATTGAAAAGAAAATACTAATTGATCTTCAAGAAAAATAATTATCTTAAAATTATATAATCATTAATATTGTAATGAGAGACCAAACGTTTTATCTGACTAACTTGATTATCATTATACTGAGAAAGTGGGACAATAATTCTTTTTTCAGTAATCCTGTATTTGAGGTAATGAGATTCATTTGAAACCATAAGGAGAATTGATTTCAATCTATGCTCAATAGAGTCCACTTTTAATTTGTAAGATTCAAATTCTTTATTCACTTTTATTTTTGCATTTGGATAATGACTAACTAAAAATTTATATAAAATCCTAGCTTGTTCCTTGGATCCTGAGTGTCCATTGATAGAGATATTTCCCCAAATATCTTTATCAAAAATTAATGGATAATCATTGTGAAAAAAAAGTTCTTCATATTTTTCATCAAAGTTCTGTTGCTGATATCTATCGACAAAATGTTTAAGGGGGATTAAAAATATAAAAAAAGTACAAATTCCTAAAACAATTTTCTTCGATAAACTTAACTTCTTGGGCGACTCAGAGTTTTCTTTTAATTTGTAAAATAAATTGGAGCAATCAAAATTGACTTTGCTCTCAAGCTTATCAAATTCTGATATGAAATCAGGGTATTTTAATAGAAGATGAGATAGATATTTTCTAAAAGTTCTCTTGAAGGATAACCTGATTTTTCCTTTTGTTACAATGGCAATATTAGATGAACCGCATTCTTCAATAGAGATATTTAGGTCACCATACTCTATTTGATCAAGTTTAGAGTTTTGATCATTTATACAGTCTCTTGAGAAGTCCTGAAGTGCAGTTAAAAGACCTGCAAATAAATCAGAGTTGACTTTCATTTCATCATCTTCAATTACTTGAAACTTAACAATTCCTGTCTCTTTTTCAATGACGAACATTGCTTTAGGAGATAGGGAGCTCATCTTTGCCAATATTAACTCTTCTTCAGGTATCCTTAAAAAAAGAGATTTACATTTAAAAGATAAATCTTCTAGTGGTAGCCTGCTTTCGATTTTTTCATTAATTGAGTCAAGAGAGTCAGCGATTGCTTCTGATACAAATTTACTAACTATAGGCCCGATGATTGGAAAAAATGTATCTATAGCTTTTTCGGGTTCTTTTTTGATATGTTCTCTGATTCCAGTAGGGACTAGATCAATAATAGACTTTGATTCTATTGAGTTAGGATTTTTTCTAGCACTTATTATCACATCAGATACTGCTTCTTTAACAAATTTTTTGTTTGAAATGTTATCTTCTATCTCTTTTAAAGAATTAATTTCTTCTGAGAGAAGGCATTTTTTTAATTCTTCAAATGAATTTGATAATTCTAAAGTATCCATTTACTTAGTTTAAAAACTTTTCTTCGCTGTTGCGAAGGCTTTTGGCAATGATTTCTAGATGTTCCGCTATCTCTGTTTTGCTGGCTTTGGTTCCTCTCAATTGTGATAGTTCTTTTAATAGTTCATCTTTAAGAGATTCAATACTAAGCTCTATCGCTGATTGCATTTCTTTTCTTAGAGATTCTATTGAATCTTGTAGTTCGCCTTTGTCTTGACTCCATTCGGATTCATTTTTATGAAATCTTTCATTGAAATTATTTAGATTTTCAGAGATATCTTTTAGTTGATCTCCTACTAAGAGATTTCTAATTTTTTCCATTTTTTGAATATCGTTCATATTATTGTCCTGTAGGGCCAAATCCTAATTGGTTTTCATTTGTTTGAATTTTTCTATATATGGTTCTTTTGCTCACATCAAGGGTTTTGGCTGCTTTTAAAAGATCTCCATTATGAAAATTAATAACGTGTTTGGTGTATTCTTTTTCAATTTCTTTAAGGTTGAGATTTGCTTGAAACTCTGGATGAAAAATTGAATTTTCTTCATCTGTACTCAAGCTTGTACTAATGAGGTGTGGTTCTATTTTGTTTGAATCACATAAAATCACTGCTCTCTCAATTATTTGTTGAAGCTCTCTTGAATTACCTTCCAACTTCGAAGAAAGTAAAATTTTTAAAGCATGTTCTGAAAAAGAGACTATATTTTTATTATATTTCTTCGCGCTATTTTGAAGAAAAAAGTTTGATTGTTCAATGATATCTTCTTTTCTATTTCTGAGGCTAGGAATAACTAAACTCACTATAGATATTCTGTAGAAAAGTCTTTCTAGAAACTTTCCTTCCATTACTAATTTTTTTATATCTTTAGAGGAGCTGGTAATTATTCTTATTATTTGGTTACTTCTTAGATTTTCAAGTTCTTGAACAAACATATGCTGAGCATCTATAGGCATTTCTGTAATTTCATTAATAAACAATGTTCCATTGATGTTTCTTGAAATTAAGCTTGGAGTGCTTTCGTCACCAAACAACTCTTTCATTAAAAGATTATTAGGCATTGCTTCGCAATTAATCTGAGCAAATGTTTTATTGCAGTTAAAGCTATTTTTATAAATATATTTTGCGAGAGATCTTTTCCCTGTGCCTTTTTCACCCAAGATTAAAGATGAAACGCATGTTGAGGCAACTTTTTCAGCAGAATATATAGTTTTCATCATTTGATGGTTTTGAGATTTCAAAAATTTGAAATCATCTTCAGCAACCTCAATTTTTTTCTTAAGTTCAGTATTTTCCTCTTTAAGGTTTCCGTGGACTAATGCTTTTTCAATAGACACTAGAAGTTTATTTGTATCAGAGAAATTTTTCTCGATATAATCAAAAGCACCTAGCCTAATTACCTCTACTGCTTGATCTAAGTTAGATTCAGAAGTAAATATTAATGTTGGAGCCTTAGTATGTTGAGTAATGGCCTTAAATAAGTCATTACCCTTAATTTCGGGTAGGTTGTAATCTATTAAGACTATATCTAATTTCGGAATTCCCGTTTCGAAATCTGAAAGTAGTTTCTTTGGACAAGAGTACTGAATTACTTTGAAACCTTTAGATTCTAGAACTTCTGAGTAAAATGCTAATGCGAGTTTCTCATCGTCTATTATAAGAGCAGTTTTGTTTAATTGAGACATTTTTATCAACCTTTTGAAAATGCTGTCTCAATACTGTCATAAATGTCTTTGGATGGTCAATAAAAAACCCTGCCGTTAAGGCAGGGTAATTTGTAAGATTGTAAATTTTTCTTAGGCAGCAGCAGTTCTAGTATTAGTAGTAAACGTACCAGAAGCACAAAATCTATAGGCCATAGCGCCTAAGCAAGCACCAATTATTGGAGCAACCCAGAACATCCAAAGCTGACCCATTGCAGCAGACCCATTCATTGCAGCTGGTAGAGCTACACCTAAACTTCTAGCAGGATTAACTGAAGTATTTGTTATAGGAATACTAATTAAATGAATCAACGTAAGACATAATCCAATCGCAATAGGAGCAAATCCAGCAGGAGCATTCTTGCTAGTTGATCCCATAATTACAAATAAGAAAAACCCAGTTAATAAAACTTCGGCTAAAAAACAAGCCATCATTGAATAACCAGTTGGTGAAAAGCTTCCAAAACCATTGGTAGCAAATGCACCTGCAGCGTTTGGATCAAAAGCGAAAGCAGTTGTTCCGTTTGCAATAGTCCATAAGCAAAATCCAGCAAGGATTGCACCAACACACTGAGCAGCGATGTATGGTAGTAACTCCTTAGAAGAAAATCTTCCACCTACACATAATCCAATTGAGACTGCAGGATTTAAGTGACATCCTGAAATATGTCCAATTGCAAAAGCCATTGTTAAAACTGTTAAACCAAAAGCGAATGATACACCAAGGAAACCAATTCCATTTCCACTAGCATGAGCGGCTGCATACAATGCACTTCCACATCCACCAAACACTAACCAGAATGTTCCAAACATTTCTGCCATAAATTTTCTACTCATAATTCCTCCTATGAATGAATTGAGTTAATTTGTTAATATTAAAATTGAATCAATATAAGTTTGTTTTTTCTAGATTTTAATTAGACAAAATTTTTAAAACGCCAATTTGATAACACTAAACTTACACTTCAAGTCCAATAATTTTGAATAGAGGGTTAATTGTTTAATTTTTCGACAACTAAATTAGTCAGGTTTGGTTCAACCGATATAGTTTAAGAATATATTTCTCATTTCTTATCCATAATTCAATTACTGATAAAATATTATCAAGTGTACGTTAGCTAAGGAAATTAAATTGAAAATAATATTTTTAATATTATCAACTCTAATTGTGTCTTGTGGTCAGAGGTCTCAATTGTTAGGACCATATGAACCTGTAGAATATGATGATTCATTGATTGAGTTAACATCAAATCCAGTTGTTCCAATTTCTGGGCAATGTGAGTCTGGTGCAACATTAAACTTTTCAGGGCCTTTCAGTGGATCTCCTTTAAGTTTGGTTTGTTCACCCCTTGGTGACTTTTCTACTAATATTACTTTAAGTGCTCCTGATGGATTAAAAAATATAAACGTCACTCAAAGTAATCCAAACGGAGTGATATCAAATGATAATTATCCTGTTACATTAGATACTGGTCCTCCTGTTGCTGTTAATGATTCATCACCAGCTGCAACTTATGGACAAGCAATTGTTCCTTACACTGTTCTTTCTAATGATTCAGATCCAGGTTCCGGGATTGATCCAGCTAGTTTAAATATTACGGTTCCAGCTCCTGCTGCTGATGGAGTTTGCTCTATTGGTTTTGGTGCAACAACCTTTGTTCAGTTCGCTCCTTCTTTAGGTTTTTCAGGAGCAACAAGTTGTGAATATGAAATTTGTGATCAATTGGCACAATGTTCAACTGCAGTTGTTACATTTAATGTTGCACCAGGTAGTCCAGTTGTAGCTAATGATGATTCGATACTAGGCACTCAAAACTTTGATGCTTCTATCAATGTTTTGCAAAATGATGTTGATCCTGATGGCGTTTCTGATATCAACTTAGGTTCTCTATCTATTCTTACAAATGCAAATCCATCAACTGAAGGGATTTGCTCTATAGGACCAGGGCCTACAAATTTAACTTTTTCACCGAATTTGAATTATTTCGGGACAGCAGTTTGCGTTTATCAGATTTGTGATTATGAAGGAAACTGTGATTCTGCAAATGCTTCTTTTATAATCCCTGATAAAACATTGCCAGTGCCAACTAAAGATATAGCAGTGATTAATTCAGGTGGACCAACGGCAACTATTAACGTAGTGAATGATCCTATCGCTGGAGCAAATCCAGGATGGACCAGTGGTTTAGATACAGATCCGGCTGGGAATTTAGATCCTAGTTCAGTAACCTCATTAGCTGCTGTTGGCGGGACTTGTACAGTTACTCCTGCTGGTTCATCAAATATTCAATTTGTTCCCAATACTGGTTTTGTAGGTCTTGGAAGTTGTACTTATCAAATTTGTGATACTTCCGGAAATTGTGCTCAAAGTATTTTTGAAATTACTGTGAATGATGGTCAAGCACCTTTAACTATGGATGATCTTGCAAATACTGATACAAATGTTCCAACATCTCCTATTAATGTTTCATTAAATGATATTGATCCTGAAAGTAGACTTGATACTACATCTGTAACTTTGACTGCGACTCCTCCAGTAGGCGGAACTTGTGCGATAAGTCCATCTGCTCCATTTATAATTTTCACACCTGCTACAAACTTTGTTGGAGCTGGAAGTTGTGAATATCAAATTTGTGATTTGGATTCAAATTGCGCTACTGCTGAAGTAAAAGTTCAAGTTTTTGATACGATTGCTCCAATAGCACTAGATGATCTTGCAAATACAAATCAAAATACTCCTGTTGCTCATGATGTAGTGACTAATGGAACTCTTACAACTGCTGATGATGATATAGATAATGAAGGCAATCTGGATCCTACTTCAATTACTTTGACAGGTAATGCTTTTGGCGGAACTTGTTCAGTTCATCCAGCAAGCTCTGGTTCTGTCTCAACTGCTGTGCCTAGTGAAATACTTTTTGATCCAGATTTAAATTTCGCTGGTTCAGGATATTGTGAATACAGGATCTGTGATTCATTTTCTAATTGTTCTACCGCAACATTAAATGTAAACGTTACTGATATTACTCCTCCAGAAGTAGTAGTCTTAAATCAAGTATCAGTAAGTGATGCTAATGATATGACTTCAAATTTACCTGCAGTTTTTCAAGTGACATTTAATGAGCCAATTGACCCAGCTACTTTTACGGCTGCAGATATAAAGCTTTTTGATGCTACTGATCCTGCTCATCCTAGTGGATTTCCTTATGTTGGAGGAGGATTCATTTCTATCTTAAATGGTGGTGATAATACAAACTTCACTGTTCAAGTGAGTGCTGTCACATCTGATGGAGTTATTAAAATTGATATACCTAGTGGTGGAGTGAATGATGCGAATGGTTTAGCAACTATTGCAGATGGTTCAGTTACAGCTACTACTTTAGATAATGAAATAATTTATGATGGAACAGCTCCGGCTGCACCAGTTTTTGTTGCTCCATTTTTTACTCAAGATTCAACTCCTGATATTGATATCTCATGTGAGCCTGATTCGTTGATTCAAATTTCAACTGCAGGTATTTCTCCTGATCCATATCCTGCTACTGCAGTTTTATGTCCAGCTTCAGGAATGATTACTTTGCCTTCTGTTCCTCTTCCAGGAGGTGGGGCAGATGGGACTTATCCAATAACTCCAATAGCAAGTGATACAGTTGGAAATCAGACTCCGGGAGTGCAGCAAGACTTAGTTGTAGACACATTAGGGCCAAATATTATTTTAGTTGAACAGCTACCTAGTCAATCAGATCCTAATAACTCGACTAATCAAACACCTATATTTTTTAAGATTGAATTTAGTGAAAAGATTGATCCTTCTACATTTGATGGTTCTGATATTTTAAATACAGGTCCTGGTGGAGGTATATGGTCCATATCAAATAGTGGAGATGATAAAATCTTTACGGCTTCTGTTGTAGCTCTGACTGCACAAGGTTGTGTAAGGCCTGAAGTTTTAGCAACAGGTATTTCTGATGCTGCAGGAAATACTAATACAGTTTATACAAATGCAAATACTGGCTCTACTGTTTCTGATTGTCAGGACATAGATGAAATGTACTATGATGCAATTGCACCAGGGCAACCAGTTATTACAGGTCCTCAATATACTCAAGATCCGACTCCAGATGTAGTCGTTAACTGTGACCCAGATGCAGAGATTCAAGTTTCCATTCCAGGAATGAGCCCCGATCCTTTCCCAGCTGTCGGAATTGTTTGTCCTGCTTCTGGAGTAATTACAATACCAAATGTTCCACTTCCTGGTGGAGCTGATGGTGTCTATCCAATTACACCTATTGCGACAGATGATGTTGGTAATCAAAATATTGGTATTGTTTTTAATTTAACTTTAGATAGGGTGGCTCCTTCTGTTGCTTCGATTAATCAACTTGGTGCAGATCCTACAGGCTCATTACCAATATTTTTCGAAGTAGTATTTTCAGAGCCTATTGATGCAACAACTTTTACGGGTTCTACAATTTCAAATGTTAACGGTACTCCTGCTCCTGGTGGAGTTTGGACTGTAACTAATAGTGGAGATGATCAAACTTTCACAATTTCTGTCAGTGCTTTAACTGGATCTGGTTTTGTTGAACCATTTATTCAAGTAGCACCTGCTGTAATTTCTGATAAGGCCGCGAATGATTTAGTTGCTTCAACTCCTACTGGAGATGGGGTGGTTGAATATGATAGTGATCCTCCAGGAATTCCAGTTGTAACGGGGCCAGCTTTCACTAATGTTGCAGCTAATAATATTCAAGTAAATTGTGATATTGGTTCAATCATTTCTTTGGCAATTTCTGGATATCCGGGAAGTCCTGTGAGTGCTGGTACTTGTACATCAAGTCCATTAAGTGTGCCTGTAACTTTTCCTAGTACTGGTGTTTATACAGTAACTCCAACTGCTAGTGATGCTGTAGGAAATTCTATTTCAGGTGCAGCATTTGATGTTACTTATGATAATGCTGGGCCAAACATTATTAGTCTTCAAAGGTTAACTTCTCAACCAACTAATACAAATGCTTTACCTATTTTCTTTGAAGTAATTTTTGATGAAGCAATTGATCCTACAACTTTTACTCTTGCAAATATTGATGATACTGCAAGTACTGCTGGAAGTGGTGTTTGGAGCATTGCTAATAGTGGTGATAACACAACTTTTACAATTTCAGTAAATGGTCTTTCTGCTGATGGAACAGTACAGCCAGTTATTATTGGTGCTATTGCTGATCCATCAGGTAACTCTTTAGGAACTACAACAATTGGTCCTAATACAAATATTGTCAATTATGATGGATCAGCTCCAGGTACTCCTGTTGTAACGGACCCAGCTTACACAAATAATTTGTCTCCTACTTTAACAATTACTTGTGATATTGGATCTATCGTTCAAGCAAAAATTGTTGGTTATAATGGAGGAGTAGAATTCCCTGCTCTTGGAAGTGCTCCAACTTGTACAACTGGTACTGTTACTATCGCTCTTCCTTCACCGCTTCCAACTCCAGATACAAGTTATTCAGTTACGGCAATTGCTAGTGATACCTTTGGAAATCAAAGTTTTAGTGCACCATTTACTATGGTTCATGATCAGACTCAATTAAGCATTGCTTCTATTACAAATATTTCACCAAGTGCAAGTCCATTTAAAACTAATGCTCAACCAATTATTTTCGAGCTAGTGTTCAGTGAGCCGATCAATCCATCAACTTTTAGTGCTAGTGCTGGTGATATTACAAATAATGAGACAACGAATCCATTAGGCGGTGGCTCATGGACAATCGTTGATTCTGGTGACGGTCAAACTTTTACTCTAAGTTTAAATGCTATTACTAGTGATGGAATTATTACCCCATTCTTAGCTGCAGGTGTCGTTGAAGATCTTGCAGGAAATACGAACTTAGTTCAAGCTGTTTTTGCAAGTGCTGAATACGATGGGACCCCTCCAACAGTTCCAGTTGTAACAGGACCAGCATTTACTGCAGACTCCACTCCTGATGTGACTGTTGATTGTGAAGTTGGAAGTACTATTCAATTAAGTATTCCAGGAGTTACTCCTGATCCATATCCGGCAGCACCAGTCGCATGTAGCTCTAGTCCTGTATCAATAAATATTTCTCCAGCTCTTGCTGATGGCACTTATCCAATAACTGCAATCTCTACAGATGATGTTGGAAATATTACTCTTGGAGTAGCAACAGATATGGTCATTGATACTGTTAAGCCAACAATTGTTTCTTTGAACAAGTTAGTAACTCAAGCAAGTCCTACTAATACAGAACCAGTATTTTTTGAAGTACAATTTAGTGAAGAGATTGATCCTAGTACATTCATAGGTGCAGATATTGATGATAATGATAATGATGCTGGAGTGACAACAGGTGTTTGGTCTGTAACGAATACAGGAGATAATATTAATTTTATTATTTCAGCGTCAGCTGTTGCTGGTACTGGATATATTAGGCCTCGATTATTAGCTGCAGCAGTGAGTGATCCAACAGGAAATACTAGTGATCCTTTTCCTGCAACGGCAACTCCTATTCCAAATACTGATGCAGTATATTTTGATAATGTTGCTCCTACTTCTACAGATATTCTTTCTTGGATGTGGACATTAGTAAATCCACTTGATGGTTCAATATCTCAGGTTGGGACTCCGCAGATAGATCTAAGTGGTGCCGTAGCCGAAGATGGTGGAAGTGTTCAGATCTATGATGATAATACTTGTGTAAATGCCCAAGGTTCAGCTCAGACTATTACAAGTGGAGCTGTATCAGTGACTGATGTAAGTTATTTAACTGATGGTACGGAAGATGGGCCAAAGGTATTTTATGTGAGAGTTACTGATGCAATTGGAAATGTAAGCTCATGTACTCCTCTTGGATTAGATTATATTTTAGATACAATTGCTCCAACTATTTCTATAAATCAAGCATCAACTCAGCTAGATCCAGCTCAAGCATTACCGATTGTATTTGATGTAGTTTTCTCTGAGCCTATTGATCCTGCAACGTTTACTCCAACTGATTTAGTAAATGGGCCTAGTGCAGTCGTTAATATGGCAACACTCACTATTAACAATAGTGGTGATGATCAAAACTTTACAGTGCTTGCAACTGATCCAGATATTGGTGGTTTAGTTCAATTAGAAATTCCTATCGGAGCAGTTGATGACTTTGCTGGAAATAGCAATACTCTTGCAAGCTCTAGTATTGATAATATCGTTGATTTTTCTTGTGTCGCTCCAGATCAGATTACTGATCTTTATACGGGCACACCAACTCAAACGACTGTTGATTTATTTTGGACTGAACCATTTGATAATGGTTGTGCTATCTTAGATTATTTTATTGAGTTTAAGAAAATCACAGATACTTCATGGGCACCAATAGTCGATGGAACTTCAACAGATCCATTATATCTTGTTACAGGTTTAGATTTTAATGATGAATATGAATTTAGAGTTAGAGCATATAATGGATTATATGGTCCTTGGTCAAATATCGATACAGCTCTTACTAAACCAAATCTTCCTTTCTTTGATGACAGTGAATATATTTTAATTAATTTATCAGAAGCTACTGATTCTCAATGTGTTGCTTTGGAAGATGGAACAGATTTATTTTTACACTCTACCGTTACTGGACCAGGAACTTTAATTGCAAGTTTAAATCAAGGCCAAACGTTTAGATTTTGTAGTGATTATATTCCTCCTGTTGCAGCAGGTTGTTTTGATGAAAGAATTCTTAAATCAACAGCTCCTGTATTCTGTGCAGGTAGGATTGGAACTGCAAATAATCATTCTGGTAATAACGGAAATCCTCCATGGGTTTCTCCTTTATGGGCAGAAAAAGAACTTCTATATAATAGTGCTAGATCAAATACAAAAAAGATTTTTGTATGGCCATTTGAAAGTGGTATAGATGTCTTCGTTAGAGAAGGTGCGACGACTCATGCATCTGCTCTTGGAGTGACGGCCAACGTTCCATTTGTTTTAACTTTTAGTGATCCAAGTGATGGATCATATAGAATTGAGTCTAATGGTTTTGTTGCTGCAACAACTGTTGGCCCAGCGAATGGCTCAAATTGTTGTTATGATGATATGCCTGCACTTCCAAAGAAAAATAGACTTTTAGGTTACCCTTCGACCGCAGGATATCTTGCTTCAGTTAGTCCTGGGAATGCAACCACTATTCATCACTCAAATGGAGTAACACTTACAGCAACTGTAAATGACAATGCATATACAGTTGTATCTGCTCAAGGTTCTCCTACTTCTTTATATAGAAGTGAAGCAGTTTATGTTGAAGGAACTGATGGATTAACTGGGAATAATACTGCCGATAGTAATGGATTTAACTCTGCTCCTTTTGCTCCAATTTCACTAATGCAACGAAGATATGGGATTAACGTTCTAGCAGATTACGTTGCTTTTGCAAGTACATCGCCAGCAAATATTAAAATGATTAGGCCGGATGGTACGACAGCATTTTTTCAACTAGCCAGAACAGGAACAGGACCATTCTCAGCGAAGAGTCCTTATAAGTATTATTTAGAAAACGTTCCAGCTGGAACAGTTTTTGAAGGACAGACTCTCACGGATAGATTTTCAGTTTGGTATCAACCAGACACTAACACAGCAGCAGGACGCTATGATGAAACAATTATTTATGGATTTAAGTAAAATTTTGCTACTTCTGATTTCAGGAGTAGCTTTTGCTCAGCAAAGTAACTTTAATAGATCACAGTTACCTCATTCGACTAGTTCATTAACTATTCATGATGGAATTGATTCTTATAAAGGCCTTGGGGGAGAATATAATTTTCATATAAGTGCTGGATATGAATATGTTGAATCTCCTTATATTTTGGTCGATGAAGATAAAGATATAAGGCTCACAGAAGTGATTAAAGATTTTACTAGGATACAATTAACGACGGGTTTGTTTTTTGGTAAGAATTTTTACCTTGGAGCAACTGTTCCTTTTGATTCTGTTACTTCTAAACCTTATGTTCCAGGACAACTAACTCAAAATATTATTGCTGCTCCTTTTTCTCAAGAGACAAGCTCTATGGGAGATATAGTTTTACTTTCTAAATTAAGACTTGGAGCAATCGATAGTTCTTGGAATTGGACTCTTATTCCTAAGATTTCTCTTCCAACTGGAAGTGAAGAAAGTTTTAATACTGATTCTGGAATGACTTATGCTTTATATGCAGCTTGGGGAAAATATTTTTCTAAAAGTCTTAAATGGAGATTTTATGGAAATCTTGGTTTTAGATATGCACCTGATTCTAGGTTGAAGATATCACCTTTATTTGATGAATTTGTCACTGAAAAAAGAGGGGAACTTGGATTAGGAATCAGTTATGAGTTAATGAAGAACCTTACGACCTCTTTTGAGTTTAAAGGTTTTCAGGCCTTTCCTTTTAATGATGGACAAAACCCAGTTGAGCTTACCTTGGGAGCTGCTTATAGAGCTAAAGCATTTAGAATTTATGCTGGTGTTGGTTTAGAAGGTACTCTTGGAGAAATGTATAATAATGATACTAGATACTTTGCTGGTATTAGCTTTAACGCATCTAAAAGAGAACCTGTTATTCCTCAATCAGTGGATGTTGTCTCAGTTGAACAGGATAAAAAAATTAATCAAGTTGTATCATCAAATGAAGTGAGTCTTATGTATCAACTCAGAAAATCTGAAGTTTTAGTAAATTTTGAAACATCAGATGATTCTATTCAAGCAAGATCTGCTAGAGAACTTGTTGGGTTTGCTTCTTTAATTGTAAAAAATAGCGAAAGAGTTTCAGAGATCACCATTGAAGGACATACAGATTCGAGAGGAGAATTAAATTCCAATGCTCTTCTTTCATTAGAGCGAGCAAATAGAATAAAAGATTTATTAATTGCTCATGGAGTAAATGAAAAAGTTATTAGAATAAAAGCTTACGGTGAAATGAAGTTAGAGAGTAAGGAAGCTGATCAATTAGGCTTATATCAAAATAGAAGAGCAGAGGTTTATATCTCTGGATTCAGGAGTGTTCAATGAAATATTTAATGATTTTATTTTTTGTAAATCTATCTTTTGGAGAAAATCTTCTTAGACCATTTAAATGGGATGGAGTTTCTGTAGATTCTTATTCGATAATAAAAAATAATAATGTCACTTATGAGAGTATTTGCAGAGATTTTTTAGAATGCAAAGATATAAATTTTTTAAAAAAAATTAATCAAAAAGAAAAACTAAGTAAAGGTGATATCTTTTATTTCCCAAGTGATTTTTTGAAAAAAAGTAAAACTCAAAAACTTGTTGAATTTAATAAATCATTAGATATAGAAAATAAATATTTGAAAATGGATGATTCTAGGATGCCAGCTAGCATCCTAGAATAATTAATTTAAGATTGTATTTGATGCATATAAACATCTTGTTGAGGGAATGGAATTGAAATTCCTTCAGAGTCTAATTTCTTTTTAACTTTTTCATGAGTTTCAGCATAAACTCCCCAGTAATGCTCTGGCTTAACCCAAGGTCTTACTTGAAAATTCACAGAACTATCAGCAAGCTCTGTTACAATGATATCTGCTGCTGGATCTTTTAAAACTTCAGGAATTGAATCTAAAACAGATTTAAATGCTGCTCTAGCTTTGTCTATATCATCGTTATAACCAATTCCAAATGTCATATCGACTCTTCTAATATCTGCTTCTGTTAAATTTTCCATTGCTCCACCAGCTAGAGGCCCATTAGGTAGATAAATAATTCTATTATCCAAAGATCTTAAAACTGTGACAAATAATTGAATTTTTTCAACTACTCCTTCTTGATCTTGAGCTTTTATATAATCTCCAACATTAAAGGGTCTGAAAATTAAAAGTAAAACACCACCTGCAAAGTTTCCAAGTGATCCTTGTAATGCCATTCCAACTGCTAAACCAGCTGCAGCAATAATTGCAGCGAATGAAGTTGTTTCTATTCCAAGAATACCAATAACAGATAATGCAAGAAGAACTTTTAAAGCCATGTTTATCATGTTGGTAAAAAATGGTGCTAATGTATCATCTATACTTGGTGAATTATCAAATCTTTTTCCAACAAATTTCACGACTCTTTTGATAATCCATGATCCAATGATCCATACAACAATTGCTCCTGCAACCTTTGGTAGATAAGCAACTGCTAGATCAGTAATAAGTTTAATATAATGATTTATATCAAGATTCATTTTCCCTCCTAGAAAGTTATAAGAAATAATATGTCTGTGATAAGAAAAAGAAAAGAAGCGGACCTCCTAGGTCCACTTCTAAAAAGATTATTTTGAGTTATGCATATATAAATTTTGACTAGGAACTGGTCCTTGAATGTTATTGGCAACTAAAGCTTTTTTTACAGCTTCTTGGCAATCAACCCAAACATTATAATAGTCTGCTGGCTTACAAAATGGTCTTGCTTGAAGTTGAGTCGCGTATTCAGTTAAACCAGTAACAGCAACAGTTGCAGCAGGAGAACTTGTTACTCCATTTACTCCATTTAGTGCTTGAACCATAGCTTTTCTAGCTTGATCAACATCTTGACCTGCACCAACTTTAAAATCCATATCAACCCTTCTCCATTCTTCTTTAGAATAGTTTTCAATTGGGCCACCAGCTAAAGGTCCATTTGGAATAAAAATTGTTCTATTATCTAAAGTCTTAAGTCTTGTAACGAAAAGTAAAATTTCTTCAACTTGTCCTTCATAACCTTGTGCCTTAATTACGTCACCAACACTAAAAGGTCTAAAAATTAAAAGTAATACTCCACCAGCGAAATTTCCAAGAGAACCTTGAAGACCCATTCCAACAGCTAAACCAGCTGCTGCGATAATTGCAGCGAAAGAAGTTGTTTCAACTCCTAAAATTCCAACAACACTAAGAGCTAATAATGTTAATAAAACATATCTAATCATGTTTTTAATAAATGGAGCTAAGGTAGAGTCAATTTTTGATTTATCTACCGATTTACCAGCAAGTTTTACTATTTTTCCAATAATAAACTTTCCAATAATCCAAACAACTAAAGCTCCTAAGATTTTTGGAGCATAAGTAACTGCTAAATCAGTTCCTTTTGTTAAAGCAACATTAGCTAAATTACTAACATCTGATACTGTATTTTCCATTTTTCCTCCTTAAGAAAATATAGATTATAAATTTTTAAGTAAAATATTGACCTGGTCGAAAGTGTTAAAAAAATGAAACGAAATTCTAAGGCTTCCTTCACGAATACTAACATCGATATTATTCGCCTTTAAGGAGGTAACTCTTTCGTCCAAGTCATTTGAATTTGACTTTAAGGAGATGATATTGGCAAGATTTTCTTTTGGAACTTCTAGAGAAAAGTTTTTTGCGTCAAAATTTTCATGAAAATGTGACATTAATTGTTGATTATAAGTCTCTATCTTTTTTAAAGTAAGTTCCTCAAATAAGCTAAATGAACTTACAAGAGCATGCATAAGTAAAATATTTGGTGATTGCCCTCTGTCATATTTAACTGCTGCTTCACTGATTTCTTCGGTATAATCAATTAAGCTTCTTTTTTCTATAAACTTACAAGAGTTTAGCCAATTAGTTGTATTGGTTTTCATTTCATCAAGTAAATTATTTGATAGGTAACCAAAAGCATATCCATAAGGACATAGCATCCATTTATATGTTGAGCATGAAAGTAAATCGACATATGACAATTCTTCCTTTGAAATTGAGATTCCACCGAGGGCCTGGGTAGAATCCACAAAAAAGAGAATATTTCTTTCTTTTAAAAACTTACCTATTTCAATTAAATTGATTTTTCTTCCAGACTTAAAACTGACGTGTGAAATGTTAAGTATACTTGTTTCTTTAGGAAGGTTTTTCTCTAAATAAGAAACATCAATGATTTCAGAATTAGGAATAATATTTAAAGTATGATTTTCAAGTTTATTCTGAAAAAACCAAGGCAAAACATTGGATGGATATTCCTCATTAATTACCGAAATAACATGTTTTTTCTTTAAGGCTTGAGATACAGTGTGAACAACATCTCCAGTAGAAGAAGAATGGAAAATATTTTCTTTATTGCAGCCAAGTAAATTTGAAATTTTTATTCTTGCGGTATCTGGAAGATTGATCCAATCTTCAAAATCGTAAAATGATGGATCAGCTGCTCTCATTATACTTTTTCTTAGAACTTCCTGAGTTCTTTTTGGAAGAGGTCCAAAATAAGCAGTATTTAAGTAATTTGATCTAAGTAGAGAAAACTCATCATCGATAAGCTTTCTCTCATCTAGTGAAAACATATTTAATTAATTATTTGTGTTTTCTTCAGTATTAGCAGGAGTTGTCTCAGCAGGAGGATTGGCAACCTCAGCTGAAGGAGTTTCTGCAGGTGCTTCTTGATTTAAAATTGGAGCAACAGGACCTTCACCATCTAATACAGATTGATTCGTATTTTTAGACATTAGAAGTGATAAGGCTAAAGAAGTAATAACAAATCCAATCGATAAAACAGTAGTTAACTTCGTAAAAAAGTTACCTCTGTTAGAAGTAGTGAAAACATTTTGTGATGCTCCACCAGAACCCATCATTGCACCAGCTTCTGCACCTTTTCCAAATTGAAGTAAAACAACTACGGTGATGAAAATGCATATTATAACGTGAAGAACAATTAAACCTGTTATCATAAAAATTCCTATAATAAATTAATATGTATGTGATACTAGTTAGTGTGAAACCTGTCTAGAAAAGATATATGCGCTACGAGTCAAAAGTGCTGCAAATCTTCATAAAGTTTTCAGCTTGAAGACTAGCTCCACCAACTAGAACCCCTTGAACAGATTCTATTTGAGCGATTTCAGAAGAATTTTGAGGTTTAACGCTTCCACCATATAAAATAGGATAATTTAAATTATGTTCTGCTAATAAACTCGAGATAAACTCAGTTACTTCTTTAATTGTTTCAATGGTAGCGACTTTACCAGTTCCAATTGCCCACACAGGCTCATAAGCAATTAAGATATCATCACTAGATTTAAATGTAGAAAGAAGAGAATTTAATTGTTCTTTGATGACTTCATTGGTCTTTCTTGATTCAAATTGATCTAACGATTCACCAATACAAAAAACGACTTTCAAACCACTTTTTAAAGCTGATTTAGTTTTTTCAATAAGCTCATCTGTTTCTTCTTTGAAGTATTGTCTTCTTTCTGAATGACCGACTAGAGAAAAATTTACTTCCATGTCTTTCAGAGATGCAGGTGATAGCTCTCCAGTAAAAGCTCCCTGATCTTTATGGTAACAATTCTGAGAACCTTTTAAAAAATTTCCATTTTCAAGAAGGTGAAGATGAATTGCTTGGGAAGCAACCCCAACTTCTACGTTTTCAGATCTAAAGTCGAAATTATTAACAAAAGAAATGACATCTTCTTTTAATAAGTTCATTTTCCAATTTCCATTCAATGATTGTACTTTAAATTTTGAATTGCTGGAAGTGTTCCATTTTCAATATATTCTAAAGAGGCTCCTCCTCCAGTAGAAATATGAGAAACTTTTTCAGAGTATCCTGATTTATTTATAGCGTTAACAGAATCACCTCCACCAACGACAGTGAAGGCATCAGAGTTTGCAAGCATTTCAGCAATCGAGTTAGTTCCTTTAGAAAATTGATCAATTTCAAATAACCCCATCGGGCCATTCCAGAAAATCGTTTTAGCCGAGTTGATAATTTCTGAGTAAGAAGCAATAGTTTTGGGGCCTATGTCAAAGCCAGAAAGAGCATCATCAATATTTTTATTATCTATTATTGAAGCTTCTGATTCAATCGACTCAGAAACTATATGATCAATTGGAAGATGAATTTTCTTTCCCTTGTCTCTGGCGATTAAGCTTTTAGCTAAATCGACATCTTTTGGAGAGCATAGAGATTTTCCTACTTTAATGCCTTTAGCTTTTAAAAACGGATATGCCATGGCTCCTCCAATGAGAAGTTTATCAGCTTTTATTAATAATCTTTCAATGGTTTTAATTTTATCTTCTACCTTTGCTCCACCAATTAAGCAGACAAAAGGTTTGTCTGGGAAATTTAAAAGCTTATCTAAAGCTTTGATTTCATTAGCTAATAGTAGCCCAGAAAATCTATCTTTTTGGGAAAAATATTGAGTTATATGAAAAACAGAGCTGTGCTTTCTGTGACTTACGCCAAAAGCATCATTTATATAGACGTCACCGTATGTAGATAATGTTCTAGCAAATTCATTATCTCCTTTAGTCTCTTCAGGATTAAATCTTAAGTTTTCAAGTAAAATGAGTTTGATATGACCTAAGTTTAATAAAGTTTTAATTCCTGCATCAGTAGAGGTTTCTGAAAGATATACTTCAACACCTAGTTTTTCTGCAATATATCTTGCTATTGGTTCAAGACTAAGCTTTTTTTTGATTTCACCTTTGGGCCTTCCAAGGTGACTCATCATAATTAATTTTGAAATATTTTTTTCTAGTAATGCATTAATAGTAGGCATGGCGAAGTCAATTCTTGTTGTATCTTGGATCTCACCATCTTTTATTGGTACATTGAAGTCAAATCTTGCTAAAACTTTTTTTCCTTCGAGATCAGCTTCTAAAAAATTATTTATTGCCAAGTTTGTGCCCCAATATAATTAGCTAGATCTAAAACTCTATTAGAAAAACCAATTTCATTATCATACCAAGAGACAACTTTAAGTGTTCTTCCATTAACCATAGTAAGTCCAGAATCGACTATTGAAGATTCTGGTCTTCCAGTCATATCAATTGAAACTAACGGTTCATCTGTAAAACCTAAAACTCCTTGATATTCATTTTGACTCATCTTGAAAAATAAATCATTTACTTCTTCTTTGGTAACATCTTTTTTTATAAATGCTGTGAGATCGACAACTGAAACATCAGCAGTAGGAACTCTAATTGCGTATCCATCAAGCTTGCCTTTAAGCTCTGGGATAACTTGAGTCGTAGCAACTGCAGCACCAGTCGTAGTTGGAATCATAGAAAGTGTCGCAGCTCGTGCTCTTCTTAAATCTTTATGTGAATTATCTAAAAGGTTTTGATCATTTGTATAAGCATGAATTGTCGTCATGAATGCTTCTTCTATTCCGATATGATCATTAATAATTTTAACTATTGGTGATAAGCAATTTGTTGTGCAGCTTGCATTGGATACTATGTGATGTTCATCTTTATTAAAATCTTTGTGGTTTATTCCAAATACAAATGTTCCATCCATTTCTTTTCCAGGAGCGCAAAGAATAACTTTCTTAATATTTCCTCTCAAGTGAGCTGATAAACTTTTTTTGTCTCTAAAGACACCAGTAGAGTCCACAACAATATGAACATCATTCTCCCATGGGATTTTTGAAGGATCTCTTTCAGAGTAAAAGTTAATTTTATGATTTGCGACTGAAAATGAATTTTCAGAAAATTCAAGTTTTTGATTTAAATCTCTATGAACAGAATCATACTTCAAAAGGTGCATGTAAGTACTGATATCACCAGGATTATTCACAGCAACAATATTGAAATTAAATTTATTAGAGTTTTTGAAGTATTCTCTGATCAGTGATCTGCCAATCCTTCCAAGCCCATTTATAGCAATATTGATTTTTTTCATAATTATCCTTTGAAGTGAAAATTCATCATAAAAATGCCATATTTATGGCCTCTTGGATAGTGCTGATTTAAGATATCTAGCTATAAAGAGAGAAAATTATATGAGAAAGAATATTTCAGACCTAAAAGTGAAAGAAACTGTAGATGAAACATTTTTGGTTAAGTATATGGCGCTTATGAGTAGTAGGGATGATAAGAAATATTTGAATATTATCTTGGGAGATTCTACTGGCCAAGTCGAAGCACGAGTTTGGAGTAATGCAAGCGAAGTTTATAAGCAATGTTCAAAGGGAGACTTTATTAACGTAAATGCAAAAGTTAATTTCTATCAAGGAAGAAAGCAGTTAGTAATTAATAAGGTTGAGAAAATAAATAGAGAGAAAGTAAATGTTGATGATTTTGTTCAGAAATCAAATCATGATCCAGAAAAAATGTTTTCTTCTTTGAAAGCAATCGTTAATTCATTAGATGATTATTATATTAAGAATTTACTTATTAAAGTTCTTGAAGATAAAGAAATTTCAAGAAGATTAAAGATTTGGCAAGCTGGAAAGACTATTCATCATGCTTATAAATCTGGATTACTTGAGCATATTTTATCTTGTACTCAATTAGCTGTTAATTTATCTACACATTATAACGTGAATAAAAACTTTGTTGTTGCAGGAGCGATCCTTCACGATCTTTGTAAAATATATGAGTTATCTTCCGGTGTGAATGTTGACTATACTGAAGAAGGTAAGTTGGTGGGTCATCTTGTTAAAGCTCTAGAAATTGTTGATAGGTTTTCCTATAAGATTAAAAATTTTCCATACAATACAAAGTTACATTTAAAACATATTCTTCTTTCTCATCATGGTCATTATGAATTTGGATCTCCTAAAGAGCCAATGACTAAGGAAGCTTACTTGCTTCATTTGATTGATCTTATGGATTCAAAGATGGGTAGTTTTGATTCAGTTATTATGAACGATCAAAATTCAGGGCATTGGTCAGGTTATGTGAAACATTTAGATCGTGTAGTCTTTACTGCAGATCTTCCTTTATATACTGAAGAGATTAAAGACTCAGAGGTCGCTAATACTAAGAGTTTATCCAGAAAAGAAAGAAATCCTGAACTGAAGCAAAACTTAGGGGATTTACTTTCAAATATAGAGATTAAACCAAAGAGCTAAC